>NZ_BAABFL010000395.1:0-13129 GCF_039540975.1 Kistimonas scapharcae | reverse complement strand
TCCGCTTTACCGTTTTTCACAACACCATCAATACTTCCACAGTGGGGGCATACAACGTCAATAACAGCCATAATCCAAAATACGTAGCATAACCATGATCGTTGACTGTTATATATACGTAATCAACGGATCTGATTCATGACCTTCTATTGGTGAGTATTTGATCGGGCAATACTGTTTTCATAGCAGCAATATGACAACAGTATTGCGATAAAGAACACCACGTAATTTGAGTCGCTTTGGCAAGCTTTTAAAGCTCTTATTTTTCCAGCATTTTCAACGTAGCGATTTCCTCTGGCCAGATGGATTCATCAATGGTTTCCAGTATCAGGGGAATATTGTTAAAACGTTCATCCTGCATGATAAATCGGAAGACTTCCAAGCCAATTTCCCCTTGCCCGAGACTGTGGTGGCGGTCTTTACGGGAACCAAGTTCCCCTTTTGAATCATTGAGATGCATACCCTCGAGGTATCCAAAGCCTACAGTATCAGCAAATTGCTGAAAGGTGGTTTTGCAGGCGCTTTCTGTTCTTAGATCATAGCCGGCAGCGAAGGTATGGCAGGTATCCAGGCAAACACCTACACGGCTTTTGTCTTCGACGTGCTCAATAATCTCGGCAAGTTCTTCAAATTGCCAGCCAAGGTTGCTGCCCTGACCTGCCGTGTTCTCAATCACGGCAATGACGCCTTCGGTTTTATCCAGCGCAATGTTGATGGATTCAGCAATGCGTAGTAGACATTCAGTGACACTAATTGTGCGAAGATGGCTGCCAGGATGGAAATTGAGACGATCCAGACCGAGTTGCATGCAGCGTTCCATCTCATCAATAAACGCCGTCCGAGATTTTTGCAGGGCCTCTTGCTCCGGATGACCAAGATTGATCAGGTAGCTGTCGTGAGGAAGAATTTGCGTTGGCGCAAAACCATAACGATCACAGCGTTCCCGAAACAGCTGGATGCTTTTTTCGGTCAGCGGCTTAGCCTTCCACTGTCGCTGGTTTTTGGTGAACAGGGCGAAGGCGGTCGCTCCGATGTTATGGGCGTTGACCGGTGCATTTTCCACACCACCGGCTGCGCTGACGTGGGCGCCAACAAATTTCATAAAAACAATAAAACCTGATTGTCGAAAAGATTAACTGTGATGGTATTGAAAACGATGACAGATGGTCAAAAAAGCAGATGGTAAATCAATGGCATGGCAATAGCTGTCAGTGCGCCGGTGAGTGCCAGGCCGAGGCTGGCAAAAGCGCCAGCGGTTGTACTGCACTCAAAGGCTTTCGCTGTGCCGACACCGTGCGCTGATAATCCTAACGTAAAACCGAGTACAGCCTGATTGTCGATACGCATGATTCTCATCAGTGGCACTGTCACCACGGCGCCAAACACGCCAACGCTGATCACCGTGCCAGCTGTCACAGAAACGAGTCCGCCCATGCTTTCCGATACGGCCATGGCAATGGGGGTTGTGACCGATTTCGGTGCGACAGACAACAGGGTTTCCATATTACCGCCTGTCAGCCAGGCAATGACGATGGCAGAAAGTGGTGCAACCGTGGCGCCAATCAACAGAGTTACAACAACGGCCGGAGCTTCTGATCGAATAGTGGGCAGTTGATGGTAAAGGGGCACCGCCAGGGCAACCGTTGCCGTGCCCAGAAGAATCGTGAGCAGTTCAGTGCTGTCGGCGTAGTCGCGGTAGTCCATCGGAAGATAATAAATGACTGTTGCAATCGGTATGGCAGCAGTTAAGACCGGGTGCAGAAGAGGAAATTCACCGGACTTGCGAAACAGCCATGCACTCAGTTGGAAAAAGCCCAGCGTCAGGGTCAATCCAAAGAGTGGGGTGCAGATAAAAGCCCGGATGGCATCGGTATCAATGGTCATTTTCAGAGACCTTTGAGATACCGTTATCAGGCTTGTAGCTGCCGCGCACAAGGTTTTTCATCACCAGCGCGGTGACCACAATCACAATCACGGTACCCAGGGAAACAACGGCCAGAATAGGTATGGTCTGGTTTTGGCTGTGGAGCAGGTAAAAGATGAAACCGGTCGCTGCCGGGACAAATAGCAGCGACATATGTCGTATCAAGTGACTGCTGGCCGTTGCCAGATCATCCGACAGAGCGCCAAAGAAGGGTAAAGAGAGAAACAACAGCATCATCCCGATCACCGCACTAGGCACGGGAACATGGGCGAAGCGGTGAATGGCTTCGCCCAGGCTTTGGAACAGGAAAAGGATAAACAGCCCTTTGATCATTTACCGTACGATATCCCGCTTACGAATCATTTCCAGCACACCGAACAGGCTATAGCCGATAAAGGCAATGAGGGTCCAGCCCGGGATCGACAGGCCAAGGAAGCGCCACTGAACTTCGGCGCAGTCACCGGTACCGCTGAACATGACTCTGATAAGTTCGTTCATGGGCAGGACATCGGCAAGGTATCCGATGCCCGGCATACAGGCTGGTGCTTCTTCCGGTGGAAGACCCTGCAGGTATAACTGCCGGATGGCCAGACCTGCGCCGACGATGGCAAAGGTCAGTATCAAGCCACCATAGACACGCAAGCCACGTCCGGCAGGGTTATGGATGGCTGCAATCAGAGAGGTCAGGCCGAGGATCAGGAAGGCAATTCGCTGGGTAATACAGAGCGGGCAGGGTTCCAGCATCATGACATGCTCAAAGAACATGGCCGTTGCCAGCAGTCCGATCACGGCAAGGAAAGCCAGTATATGCAGATGGCGTGACTTGGGAATCAGCATGGAAGCCTCGTTATATCCTTGTTTTGTTATTGGGCGACGAACGCAGCAGCCAAGTTGTCGCCAGTTGTGTTCAGTCGGCGAAGTATTGCGCCAGGAACGTGTCAAAGTCGATGGTATCCACTGCCTCAATAGCCTGCTGGTCGTGCAGGGATTGCTGGGCCAGCTCTGAGAAATATTCCATCCGGGACTGACTCAGCGGGATCTGTCTGAAGTAATCAGACTGGATCTCGGCCAGCTCTTGCGACATCTCAATGAAGCTATGGTTATGCTTTGACAGAGTGTTCAGCACTTGAGCCGATGGCGTACGTTCGCTGTTATTCAGCTTGCGGCGCTGTTGGCGAATACACATAGAAAAGTCACCGGTGCCGTGAATGCTGTCCATTAGCGCGGCGACAGGTTCCAGTTGATCCAGCAGTTCCAGTCCCCAGTCGGTCAGTGTGATGCTTTGTCCCAGCTGTTCCAGCATCAGACCGGGGCGACGCCCTTCATTGACGGTTTTCTCGAAGTTTCGGGCAATAGCCTTGCACTCAGCTTCTTCAATGGCTGGACTTTCCTGAAGGGCACAATACACCAGGAAAACATCCAGAAAGCGCGCCTGAACAGCATCAATACCCACAGGCAGGAAGGGGTTCAGATCCAGACAGCGCACTTCGATATATTCAACACCTCGTTCGCGCAGTGCAACGACGGGCTTCTCGCCTGAACGTGTGACACGCTTTGGACGAATCGGGCTGTAGTACTCATTCTCAATCTGGAGCAGGTTGGTGTTGAGCTGCAGGTATTCGCCATCTTTCTTGAGACCGATCTTCTCATACTCTGCGTAAGGCGTATGGATGGCCTGCCACAGGCTTTCAACGTAATCATTCAGATTGTTGTAGCAGATGTTCAGGGATGACTGGGCATTGTTGGTGTAACCCAAGTCGCTCATCCGCAGTGATGTGGCCCAGGGCATCAGCCGTGTGTTGTCACCGCCAGATTCCAGCGGGAGGCTGGCATCCGGATGCTGATCCAGGAAACAACGATCCATGGCCGGAGAAGCGCCAAACAGGTACATCAACAGCCAGGAATAACGGCGGAAATTACGAATCAGCGCAAAGTAGCCTTCGGACTGATAATCAACCAGCTCACGTGAATCATTGGCCAGTGTTTGCAGCAATGACCAGAAGGTGCCCGGTAACGAGAAGTTGTAATGAATACCGGCAATTGTCTGCATGGCCTTGCCATACCGATGTGCAAGCCCCTGCCGGTAGACATGCTTCATCTGACCAATATTGGAGGTGCCATACCAGGCAACAGGAATGTGTTCATCCCCTTCCAGCACCGGCGGCATGCTGGAACCCCAGATACTTTCCGAGGGATCCATTTTCTTGAGCGTGAAACTGTGCAGTTCCTCAAGAAAGGTGAGCGTGGCGCCAATATCCTGGTAAACCGGTGTAATGAATTCCAGCAGCGCTTCGGAATAATCGGTCGTGATATAGGGATGCGTCAGGGTGGCGCCAACACGTTCCGGATGACGAGTCTGCGACAGATGGCTGTCTGCCGTCACGCGCAGACCTTCTTTTTCGATGCCATGGCGGATCTGGCGCAGACAGTGGTGGTGTTCAGCCTTTTGCAGAGCCTGCAGGCGGCGTTCAAATATCTGGGACAAGCTGTAACCCTTGCTTAACGAGATTGATCGTCACTGGCCGGAATCAGTGCAAATGTAGCCAGTGCCCTGACCACAGGCTGACCGTCCTGCATCACGTCAGCTTCCAGCACTGCGGTGCGGGAGCCCAGATGGATAACACGGGATTCGCAGATCAGTTGGCCCTTGGTGACGGCTTTCAGGTAATTGATTTTACTTTCGATCGTTGCGGCAGCGAGATTGTCGGGCAAGCGGGAGTAGAGGGCAATCCCCATGCCGGCATCGACCAGAGAGAACAGTGCGCCGCCATGGACATGCCCGCGCATGTTGGCATGGAACGGCTGTATATCCATGGACAGTCTACTGCAGCCTTCGTCAGCGTCCAGAAAATCGATACCAAGATGACGGCTGTAGGCGCTGCCCTTATGGAGATTTTGCTTGCTTGGCGAAAGGTCAGCGCCTTCCTGTTGTTGGTTATCTGCAGCCATGCCCCGGATTCCGCAAACGCCGACCGTTGTTATTGGTGGTCAGTCGCTGTAAATGTCGCCACTATACTCTTCCGGGCAGGACTCTGCATCTCTGCAAACTAACCAGAAAGTCACCGGATCTGACAGCAAAAGGGAGGGATCTCCCTCCCTTTTGCCAGAGGGTCAACGGCGCAGTTTCTTGGCGTTGGCGAACAGGTCGGCGAAGGTGCCGCCGTTATCCGCTTTCTGCTTTTGTCCCTGCGGACGCTTGGCCTGGTTGGATGGGCGTGCTGCGTGAGGCTTACCCCGTTCCGCCCGCTGCTGCTGACGGTTCTCGGATTGGCCTTCGGCGGTATCCGACATCCGCATGGATAGCCCGATCCGACGTCGAGGTACATCAACCTCCATTACCTTGACCCGAACCACATCACCCGCTTTAACCACTTCCCGTGGATCTTTCACGAATGTGTTGGAAAGTGCGGAGATATGCACCAAACCATCCTGATGGACGCCGATATCCACAAACGCACCGAAGTTGGTCACATTGGTCACCACACCTTCCAGTTCCATGTTGAGCTTGAGGTCTTTGATGTCCTCAACCCCTTCCTGGAAGGCCGCTGTCTTGAACTCAGGACGAGGGTCACGGCCGGGTTTATCCAATTCACTGATGATGTCGGTGACTGTGGGGATACCAAAGGCCTCGCTGGTATAGTCGGCAGCATTCAGTGATCTCAGGAAGGCGGTATCACCGATCAGGGTGCGCAGGTCACGTTCAAATCGTGCAGCAATCGCCTGTACTACCGGATATGTCTCAGGATGTACGGCAGAAGCATCCAGCGGGTTCTCGCCTTTCATTATGCGCAGGAAGCCCGCGCACTGCTCAAACGTCTTGTCCCCCAGGCGAGGCACGGATTTCAGCTGGTTACGGCTGGTAAATGCGCCGTTCTGGTTGCGATATTCAACGATATTGTTGGCAATGGTCTGGTTCAGGCCTGCAACCCGTGCCAGCAGCGCGCCGGAGGCCATGTTGATATCGACGCCAACCGCGTTTACACAGTCTTCCACCACGCCATCCAGGGAACGTGCCAGCAGTGTCTGGCTGACATCGTGCTGGTATTGGCCGACACCAATGGATTTGGGTTCAATCTTGACCAGTTCCGCCAGCGGATCCTGCAGTCGACGGGCGATGGATACCGCGCCACGGAAGGTAACATCCAGGTCCGGGAATTCTTTCGCCGCGGTTTCAGAGGCGGAGTAAACGGATGCGCCCGCTTCACTGACTACAACCTTGGAAAGGTTTAGTTTGGGGAACTGCTTGATCAGCTCAGCCGCAAAGCGATCAGTTTCACGGGAGGCGGTGCCGTTACCAATGGCAATCAACTCAACGTTGTGCTTCAGCACCAGCTTGGCGATAGCGGCCAGGGACTCATTCCAGCGGTTCTGGGGGACATGGGGGAAAATGGTGGTGTGATCCACCAGTTTACCGGTAGCGTCAACGACGGCGACTTTAACGCCTGTACGCAGACCCGGATCCAGTCCCAGTGTGGCTCTTGGGCCAGCCGGCGCAGCCAGCAGCAGGTCGTGCAGGTTCTTGGAGAAGACCTTGATGGCTTCCTCTTCCGCGGCTTCCCGCACACGCGTCATCAGTTCAGCTTCCAGATGAGGTAGCAGTTTGACACGCCAGGTCCAGCGTACGACTTCACCGAGCCATTTGTCTGCAGCCCGGCCTTCATTCTTGATCGACCAGAAGCTGGCTACCATGCTTTCACAGGGATGCGCCTGGGTACGGTCTTCTGCACCTTCTACCGTGATGGAAGCTTGCAGGAAGCCTTCGTTGCGGCCGCGGAAAATGGCCAGTGCGCGATGTGACGGTACCTTGTTGATCGGTTCGTCGTGCTCGAAATAATCGCGGAATTTAGCGCCTTCCTGTTCCTTGCCGGCGACAGCGCGGCTGCTCATGCGACCTTCTTCCCACAGGAAGTCGCGCAGTGAGCCCAACAATTCCGCATCCTCGCTGAATTTCTCCATGAGGATGTACTTGGCGCCGTCCAGTGCTGCCTTGGTGTCCGCAACATCCTGTTCAGCATTGATGTATTGGGTGGCTTCCTGTTCCGGATCCAGGGTCGGATCGGCCAGCAGGCCTTCTGCCAACGGCTCAAGACCCGCTTCACGGGCAATCTGTGCCTTGGTGCGGCGCTTCGGTTTGTAGGGCAGGTAGAGGTCTTCCAGCCGGGTTTTGGTATCCGCTTCTGTGATGGCCTTTTCCAGTTCCGGGGTCAGTTTTTCCTGCTCACGGATACTGTTGAGGATGGTCTCACGGCGCTCTTCCATTTCCCGCAGGTAACGGAGACGCTCTTCGAGGGTACGCAGCTGGGTATCGTCCAGGGCGCCGGTGATTTCCTTCCGGTAACGGGCGATAAACGGAACCGTGGCCCCTTCATCCAGCAGATTGACCGTGGCGGTGACTTGTTGTGGTCGTACATTCAACTCTGCAGCGATGCGCTGAAAGATGCTCTCCATGGGGTACTCTTTGGCTACATCCGAATAAAAAAAGGGCATTATACGCCAGTCGATAGCTGACGTCGTTCACCCCTTGCTGTTCTGTCAGTGATCCCGTAACCGGTGATCAGTGCAATGTTCGCGGGCTGGTTTGCCTGGGTGCCAGCAGGTCTGCCACTTCGTCTGCCGAGAAGCTGTAACGGGTGTTGCAGAACTGGCAATCCATATTGATTTCACCTTGTTCCGCCAGAATATCTTCCAGCTCCCTGCGGTCAACGGTCTGCAGGGCAGTAGCCGTGCGCTCACGGGAGCAGGTGCAACGGTAGCTGACCGGTTCGGCGTCAAACAGCCGGATATCCTCTTCGTGGAACAGGCGGTGCAGCAGCGTCTCTGTTTCCACTGATAGCAATTCTTCGTCTGTCAGGGTATGCGCCAGGGTAGTCAGGTGCGACCAGCGCTCTTCACGAACTTTTTCGTCCTTCTCGACAGTTGCTGGCAGAGCCTGCAGCAGGAAACCGCTGGCGTTGTCGCCGTCAGAGGCCAGCCAGACGCTGGTAGGCAGCTGTTCAGACTGCTGGAAATACTGGGCAAAGCAGTCAGCCAGAGTTGGATGTTCCAGCGGCACAATGCCCTGGTAGCGCTTGCCCTTAACAGGATCTACCGTAATGACCAGCTGGCCGTCGGGCAGCAGCGCCTGAAGATCGGCATTATCAGCCGGTTCTTCTTTCCAGCGGGCAATGGCACGGAAAGTGCGCTGGTCGGTGCATTCAACCATCAGCACGGAGACGGGTCCGTTGGAGCGCGCCTGCAGGCTCATGGTGCCCTGAAACTTCAGGGTTGTACTCAGCAGGACGGCCGCTGCCGCTATTTCACCCAGCAGGCTACGGATGGCCTGCGGGTAGGCATGGGGCTCAAACGCTGCCTGAAGGCTGCTGCTGAGTCCGACACGTTCACCGCGAATATCGGTGTTTTCGAAAAGGAAGCGCTGGGCTGTATCCGGGATAGTCATTAACGCAGTGTGTTCCAAGAAAAAACAGTAATCTGGTGGCGACTGGTGGCGACTTCAAGTCTGATGACAGTCTTCCCAGTGGTGCGGGAGAGTATAACGCCAACTGTCCGGATCATCACTGACGGGAATCGTTCGTAGGCTGGCAGGCTTGCAGGGCTGTAATAGGAGGATTCTTCCATGCACGGTGATTCCATGTACTACACTCCAGTGCCTGTGGTTGGCTGTATTTTGGAGAGGGTGTTGTCATGCGGTTTGATGTTTCTCCAGCCGTGCGCTGTTCCGGTTTCTGGCGATGTTGCCTTGCGGTGTCGGTGATGTTCTGGGCCGGGCTTGCAGGTATGCAGGTGGCGCTTGCATCGGGAACGAATCTGAACCAGGAAGAGAGTATCCGGCAGGATGATCTGGAAGCGCTGGAAGGGCATCTGGTGATTCGCTTTTCATCGGCCACAATGGCGGGGTTGGATTCGGTTGCCGGTGAAACCGTGAAAACGATTTCCGCAGCGCTTAGTCATCGCGTGATTACGGAGCTGTCTGACAGCAGTCTGGATGACCTGTTTGTACTCAATGACGACACTCGACTAAGCATGGTGGCGCCCTTGATGCTACAGGGACCAGATGAAAGTCATGCAATGATCAGCGCGAATCTGATGATTCAGAATAGGGGGCAGGATGCCGTCATGGAGCTGCCTTTGTTGATGGATGGGCAGCTTGATGTTGATCAAAACCAGTCTTATGTGTTCACGGTGTCTGCGGTGAGTATTCCTGTAACTTGGGCATTGGGTCAGAAACTGGTCGAAGATGAAGATAATGGCGGTCATAAACAGCCCGCCAGATGGCGAGGAGAAGATGGGATAGAGCGGACGGTGGTTTGGCGGGGGAGAGAGTCAAGAAACTTTATGCCCGGCATGCCCGCGCATCCCATGCCTTACCATTCGCCACAGCAGTTGCATATTCCCTTTACGCCCATTCCCAAGCCGCCGCTGCCAAAAAGCTCGCCGTTGCCTGAACCACAAGGTGTCTTCCCGGAAGACAGCAAGCAGTCTCCATTCTCATCCTCCCCGAAACTGGATAAGCCTGCCGATAAACCGGAATTTAATTCTGACGGTGTGTCCTTTCCGTCACATCATTCCCCATTTTCATAATGGTGTTATCAACTGGGCACCAAGCCGGTTAAAATAGGCCGGCTTTTTATTTTCCATCTGACTTGTCAATCTATCACCCAATAACAATAAGAGGTTGGATGCCCATGACGACGATACGCCTGAAAACATTATTTGGTATTCCCTTTCTATTCAGTTTGCTGTTGTTAACGGCCTGTACCCGGCAGGATCTCTATCAGACGGCCATGTCACTGGAACGTCAGCGTGCGGGATTGGCACCTGCTGAAGTAGTTATGGATGACCTGACAGTGGCTTATCTGGCGGGTGGCAATCCTGACGGTGAAACCATCCTGATGGTGCACGGATTTGGCGCCAACAAAGACAACTGGGTCAGACTGGCAGGAAAACTAGAGAACCAGTATCGCATCATCGCACTGGATCTTCCCGGGCATGGTGATAGCAGCGCACCGTTGGAACTGGATTACCGCATGCCTGCTCAGGCTCAGCGTATCGCTGACTTTATCCAGACATTGGAGCTGGGCCAGGTCCACTACATGGGAAACTCCATGGGAGGCTGGATCGGCATGGAATTGGCGAGAATCCAGCCTGACGTCCTTAATTCACTGGTGTTGCTGGATAATGGTGGTGTCGAGCCACCTAATGCCAGTGAGTTTCAGCATTTGCTGGAGCAGGGTGAAAACCCTCTGATTGTGAATCAGCCCGGTGATATGGAGAAACTCCTGTCATTTGTAATGACGGATCGCCCGTTTATTCCCTGGCCTATTACGTCTGTATTAGAAGAGCAGGCACTGGCGCGTGAACCGGTAAACGAGAAAATATTTGATGACCTGCTGCGCTCACGGGATGAGCGTCTGGAAGGTATTCCACAATCAGAGTGGTTGGCGGCCATCACCACACCGTCACTGATTATCTGGGGAGAAGATGACCGGGTACTGGATGTCTCCAGTGTCAGTGAAATGCAGAAATATATGCCAACGACTGAAGCGGTGATCTTTGAAGAGATTGGTCACTTGCCCATGATCGAAGATCCTTCCGCCGTGGCTGAGGCATTCCTCGCGTTTGTCGAGAAACAACCTTCAGGTATTTCCCAAAGCCAGTGATCGCTGATCATCGTCGGTGCAGGAAGCATGCTTGATAGGCCAGTGCCCAACAGGGCACTGGCTTTTGGTTTTCTAGTCAATGGTGTTATAGCGTGTGGATTACCAGTGAACACCTTTCAGCAGGTTGACGAGTAACTTTTGTTCAGCCGATGGACGCTGCGTATTGCTCCCTTCTTCTTTCTTGCCTTGTGCGGCGGCTGATTCCGGGAACATATTGAAACTGGCGTTCATCAGCAGTTCGCTCAGCACGGGCATGGTTTCGTGGAGTGCCAGCCCCATCAATCCCATCCGGGTGGCAATCCGCTTGGGTTTGCGCACCATGGCTTTGATGATCAGACCGGCAGCTTCATCCGGCGTCAGGGTAGGGACAGATTCATACATCTTGGTCGGTGCAATCATGGGGGTGCGCACCAGCGGCATGTTAATCGTGGTGAACTTCACCCCTTTGTCCGCCAATTCGCTGGATGCACAGCGGGTAAAGGCATCCAGTGCGGCCTTGGAGGCGACATAGGCCGAGAACCGTGGACTGCCCGCCAGAACACCGATGGATGAGATGTTGATGACCTGACCGCACTGCTGGTTTTCCATCCCGGGCAGGAAGCCCATGATCATGCGCATGGCACCGAAATAGTTGATATCCATGCAGCGTTCGAAATCATGGAAACGGTCGTAGCTGTTGTTCACGGAGCGTCGGATGGAACGACCGGCATTGTTGACCAGAATATCAATCCCGCCTAGTTCCTCGTTGATCTGCTGGATCATGGAATCGCACTGTTGAGCGTCGGTCAGATCAGCGGTCCAGGTCCAGACCTTGCCTTCCTGTTCACGAATAATGCGGGCAACCTCGGCCAGCGATTCCTCATCACGGTCAACCAGTACCAGACGGGCTGACGTGGTGGCCAGTCGTTCCGCTGTGGCACGACCGATACCGGAGCCGGCGCCGGTGATCAGAATTGCTTTATCTGCTACAGCCTTGTCGATGTTTTCGGTGGTCAGACGTTCTTCGTTCAGGTGATTTTCCCAGTAGTCCCAGATAACCCGGGCATACTCACGCAGAACTGGCAAACGAATGTTACTGCCTTCAAGGGCCGCATCGGTGTTGGTGCGATCAAAGTGGGTGGGGTAATGCAGGAAGTCCAGTGCTGCATCCGGTATTTTCAGGTCGCGGAGTACGGCCTGGGACACCTTGGTAATGGCCGGCATCCGGTACAGGCTCTTGAGCAGCATGGACACGAATGGGCTCACGAAACTGGAATCCACCCGCAAGGCCATACGTGGCGCACCACCGGCAGAAGCAAAGATATTGAGCAGTTCTCCCAGTCGCTGCGGGTTCGGATCGGTGATGTGGAAGCACTGGTTGTCAAAACCTTCCTTGTGGGCGATATGGTCGATACTGTCGACCAGATAATCCACAGGCACCATGTTCAGCCAACCACCTTCCAGGCCAATGATGGGCAGCCACTGGGGCAGGGAGTTGCGCATCTTGCGGATGGCGTGGAACAGGTAGTAAGGGCCGTCAACCTTGTTGATTTCGCCGGTTCTGGAGTGACCGATGACCATGGCCGGACGGTAAATGCGCCATGGAATGGTGCAGTCATTGCGAATCACCCGCTCGGCCTGATGCTTGGTTTTCAGGTAGGGATTGTTGAGCGGGCCGGCTTCTTCCAGCATGTCTTCCGTGAATGTGCCGTCATACAGTCCTGCGACAGCAATGGAGCTGGTGTAATGGAAGCATTTTGCCTTCAGGTTTTCGGCACAGGCCATCGCGTGGCGAGTACCTTCCACATTGGCGTGGATCTGGCTTTCTTCATCGGCATTGATGTCGTATATGGCGGCCAGATGGAAGAAATGGTCAATCTCACCTTTGCCCTTGAGCTTGGCAATCTGTTCGTCACTCAGCCCCAGCTTGGGTTGGGTAATGTCACCGATGAGTGTGTGAACCCGGCTAGGTGCGACATTCCAGTGATTGATCAGCTGGTCTACCTGAGCCTGCTCACCATCACGAATCAGCAGATGAATAGTGGCGCCACGGGTCAGTAGCTTTTCCACCAGAAAACGGCCGATGAAACCAGTGCCACCGGTGATGAAGCAGGTTTCTCCACCGATACGCGCCACGTTGGCAGGGGGTGTTGTTTGCATTACTTCCTCGAATGGGGATTATTCGTCGTTGATTTTTCGAGGAGAGTTAATACCACTACGACATAGCCGATGTGTTGATCAACATCAGGGCAGGGGCATCCGTGAACGGGAATATTGTCTGTATAGTGTCAGTTTTAAGGTGACCATTCAAAACCCCAGGGGGATTCCCAGCTCAAAAAACAGTATGAGTAGCAGGGTCCAGATGGTCAGGAAGCAGACGGAATAGGGCAGCATCAGGCCGATGAGATCCCCCATGCTGAATTCCGGTGAATATTTACGAATGAAGGCAAGAATAACCCCCGCATAGGTCATCATCGGGGTAATGATGTTAGGGGCTGTTGACGTTTCATTGAAAGCCTTGAACCAAGCCTGAAAATCCGCAGTATGTTGCTACCGCTCATGCTTTCAT
>NZ_BAABFL010000394.1:0-13120 GCF_039540975.1 Kistimonas scapharcae | reverse complement strand
TGAAAGCATGAGCGGTAGCAACATACTGCGGATTTTCAGGCTTGGTTCAAGGCTTTCAATGAAACGTCAACAGCCCCTAGCAGGACGACTCGTTTTTACTGCAATGAAGCAGTCTTGAGTTAGGCTCCAATACCCTCCTTTTCCTGATTCACCTGCTTCTTTTTTGGAGTGTATAAAAATCTTCTTGTTGAGAGATAGGTTATGGCGAATACTATTTTTCCAGCCTGGGAGTTCGGTGATATCAGGGAAACTTGTTTCAAGCGCTTGGTACAGTTGTTGAAGTGTGAGTTTTTTACCCCCCTGAAGGCATGAGATAATGGCATTTTTGTAGGTGAATCTGACGCCGGATGGCTGAGGGGCTTGGAAATCGTCTGGATGGCTGTCCAGTAACTGTTCCATAGTATATGGATGTCCATCAATTGAGATATTTTCCAATGGCTCAGATTTAATGGTTATTGATGAAGGTGGCGTATTTAATCCACTGTTCGCTAATGACTGAAGGGCGTCAGCAAAATCCTCAGGCTCTTTTTTGATGTGAATACCCGCTAATGAATATTCAGGAAACAATTCCTGTAGCGCTTTATCTTCTTGAAGATCAAAATCTTCCAATTGTTTTTCTCCTGCGCCTGATGTAGCAATAACGCTTAAATACCCGATGCCTGAGTCCGCATAGGTTATTGATGACGAGGATGTCGTAGCTTCTTGTTGCAAGAAGGAACCTGTGACTTCCCCGATCGGAAGTATTGGATTTGCCATCTCGAATCCTTAATCGACCATCTAATAACGATGAGTTTCTATTTTAAAATGCATTTTTTGGACTTTCTTTGTTTATAACAACTTGGTTGCAATAACTGGATGAAATCAACAGCATTTTGTCCAGATGAATAACCGTCAGTGTTTTTTACGATGACCACTTTTGAATAGGATAATGTCTTATCTTATTTTTCTAAAAATTAGAATGGTTTCAGTTAATAAATATAATTTTCATTCGATTTTGTGTGGTTAAACTCACTCCTGAAAGCATCAAATAACAACCAGATAACAGTTGAGCCAATAACAGGAGCACAGCCATGACAACCCAAACCTTGCTGAATACTGCAGAAACCGGCAACACTGCAAAATTGACTGCCATCGTTGATCTTCTCGGGCGTGTCGGCCTGGCGGTGATTTTCCTGCTGGCTGGTATGAACAAAATCCAGTATTACGATGCTAATGCCCAGTTTCTGGCCAGCGGTGGGCTGCCGGCTGAATTGCTGCCGCTGGTCATTGCCTTTGAAGTAATCGGTGCCATATTGCTGGTAGTGGGTTATCAGGCTCGTCTTGCGGCCCTGGCGTTCGCCGGTTTCAGTGTGGCAACGGCGTTGCTTTATCACAACAACCTGGCTGACCAGATGCAGTTCCTGCTGTTCTTCAAGAATATTGCCATGGCGGGTGGTTTCCTGGTGCTGGCGGCCCATGGCGCCGGTGAGTTCAGTATTGACGCCAAGCGTCGCAAGTAACAGGTAATACAAACCTTCAATGGCAGGCTGGCCTGCGTCAGCCTGTGAATCAGGTCAGACAGTGGGGTATTCAGCATGGGCTTACTGGTCAGCGGACAATGGCACGATCAATGGTACGACACTGATACAAGCGATGGAGCGTTTAAACGTGAGAGCGCTCAGTTGCGCAACTGGGTGACTCCGGATGGTCAGCCGGGGCCGACCGGTGAAGGCGGTTTTAAGGCGGAAAGCGATCGTTATCATCTGTACGTGTCACTGGCTTGTCCTTGGGCGCATCGTACCCTGATCTTTCGCAAGTTGAAGGAGCTTGAACCGCACATTTCTGTTTCCATAGTTAGTCCGGATATGCTGGAAAAGGGCTGGTCCTTCAAAACAGAAGAAGGCAGTACCGGCGATACGCTGCAGGGCTTTGACTATCTTCATCAGGTGTATACGGCCAACAAACCGGATTACACCGGACGCGTCACGGTGCCGGTATTGTGGGACAAACAGCAGGGCCGCATTGTCAGTAATGAATCTGCCGAGATCATTCGGATGTTTAACAGCGCATTCAATGGTCTGACCGGTAACACGGATGATTATTATCCCGAAAATCTGGCTACCGAGATTGATAGCGTTAATGAATGGATATACGACAGCATTAATAATGGTGTGTATAGGAGTGGGTTCGCGACGACACAAAGCGCGTATGAAGAAGCTTACAACGAGATTTTCAAATCACTCGACCAACTTGAGGATAGACTGTCTCAACAGCGTTACCTCATGGGTGAAACCCTGACAGAGGCGGACTGGCGGTTATTCACAACGCTGATCCGGTTCGACGCGGTCTACCATGGTCATTTCAAATGCAATCGCCAGCGGCTGGAGGACTTCCCGAATATCAGCCAGTACGTGAGAGAGCTGTATCAATGGCCGGGTGTGGCTGAAACGGTGGATTTTCATCACATCAAACGCCATTACTATTTCAGCCACACCATGATCAATCCCACCCGGATAGTGCCGGTTGGGCCAGTGATTGATTACAATCGTCCGCATGAAAGAGGGCGGCTGTCGTAGATTGACTGCATGAATGCAGGTAACAACGGTGAGAGCCGACCCTCTCGCCGTTTTTTGTGTTTGCCAGATAATCTGGTTTCAGGAAATCGTGAAAATAGCCAACAGGTGGAACTGGCATGTTAAAAACAACACTTGAGCAGTGGCGGATGTTCAAGGCTGTCGTGGATCATGGCGGTTTCAGCCAGGCTTCGCAGGCCGTGCATAAAAGTCAGTCGACCATTCATCATGCCGTACATCGGCTGGAAGATGCGTTGGGTGTCCAACTGCTGGAGGTCAAAGGGCGCAAGGCGGAACTGACGGCAGCCGGTGAACTTATGTTGCGCCGTGCCAGCTACCTGTTGGAAGAAGCCATGAAAGTTGAGGCGGTCGCCGGCACCTTGAGTGCCGGTGTGGAAACCAGCCTCAACATTGCCGTGGATGGCGCTTTTCCCCAGGAAGTACTGTACAACGTTCTGAATGCTGTTTCGGCGCAGTACCCCCTGTTGCGCATTGAGTTGATGGAAACCATTCTTTCCGGTGCCAATGAGCTGGTGGAGCAGGGAAAGGCGGATATCGCATTGACGCCTTTACTCATACCGGACGGCCTGAATGAAGAGATCTGCCGGGTTACCTTTGTCGCTGTCGCCAACCCCAACCATGCCCTGCATCATCAGGGTCGTGAACTGACCTATGAAGACCTGAAGGCGCACCGGCAGATTGTTATCCGGGATTCCGCCCTGGATACTCAGATTGATGCCGGCTGGTTAGGTGCAGAACAGCGCTGGACTGTCAGCCATATGGGGACATCCATTGATCTGGTCAGCAAGGGATTCGGCTTTGCCTGGTTGCCAGAATCATCCATCGACGAATATCTAAAAGATGGACGACTCACGCCCCTGCCGCTGGAACAGGCTCAGCGGCGCAGTGCCAGCCTGTACCTGAACTTCCGTGATGCTGATCGACTGGGTCCTGCAGCGCGTACGTTCCTGGGTGAATTACGTTATCAGACGCAGGATCTGGCCGCTGATTGAGGTCGTCATTCCATTCGAAATAATGAAATATTAGGTGCCAAAAACAGTAATTTTTTTTCGGGTTGTCATCGCTTTAAATCACAGATAGCGAGTGATTTAAATGATAGCGGAGGCAAACCATGGATTACTTCAGACCCGCCGACAGCCGTGGCCATGAGCAGACCGGCTGGCTCGACAGCCGCCATACGTTTTCATTTGGTTCTTACTATGATCCCCGGCATATGGGGCTGTCCGTCCTGCGGGTGATCAATGACGATACCGTCGCCCCCGGTGCTGGCTTTGATACCCATGGCCACCGGGATATGGAGATCATCTCCTATGTGATGGAAGGCGTTATCGAGCATCAGGATAGTCTCGGCAACCGCTTCGTTGTGCCTGCCGGTGAAGTCCAGCGTATGAGTGCGGGCAGCGGTATCCTCCATTCTGAATACAATGCGTCCTGCACTGATAATCTGCGTTTTCTGCAAATCTGGATAAAGCCCAATGTGCAGGGCATTAAACCCGGTTATGCACAGGCAAATATTGAACAGACCGGGCAACTGACGCCGCTGGTGACACCGGATGGTCGTGCCAATTCATTGCCTATTCATCAGAATGCGAGTCTGTATCGGTTGCGGCTGGCAGCAGGTGAGTCAAAGACCTTGGAGGCCGGATCTCGGCAGGGGTATTTGCAGGTTATCCGTGGGCTGGCATCGTCAGAGAAAATAACGTTGCAGGCAGGCGATGGTGTTGGTGTGATTACCTCTGATACGTTGACGGTTGTTGCTGAAGACGACGGCTTCGAAGCGCTATGGTTTGATTTGCCATAACAACAGGCGGTGACATCAAATCAGTGTCAGCTTATCCAGCACGACCTGCCAGCCGGCCGGTTCCCACATGTATTTATCAAACTTGTGCAGATCTTCGGCGGGACGAAGTGTTATCAGTGGTTCGCCTGACGATTTCTTGATGGGCAAATTGAGGGCGTGCTCATTCCGGATAATCTTGCGGAAGAATTCGCGAAACAGCTCATAAGCAAACGCATATTTCTGCAACTGCTGTGCGTTGACATCCGTTCTCGCCATACCCCGCAGGTAGGAATATGCAAAATAATGCAGCCGGGCAGAGAGCGCACTGAGTTCCTGCTGGTACATAAGCACATAGATATTGGCAATCAGGCTGGGAATGCCGCCGACCAGACCTGCCCCAATAGCCGTATTGGGGATCAGGTTGCTGATCATCTGGAAAACCTGGTTAGCGGCCTTGGCAGCCTTGATCCGGATGATACTGTTGCAGAGCCCTTTAATTTCGGGGAATTCCGTGCCGATCTGGTTACCGATTTTTCGGAATTCGTGAATGTGCCGCAGGGTTCGGGCTTCGGCATGGCCGTGTTTGATGGTGGCGAGTACATTCACCTGCGTGACCGTTGAAAAAGCCGTGCCTGTCAGCGTTACCACAGACCCTAAAATATCTTTCTTTTGTCGTCGTTTCAGATAGGACAAGACATGGGGAGAGGCTTCGTGCTGAATATCCCTGAAGATTGATGCTTCGAAAGAATCCTGGAAACCCATGCTGTCATTGAGTTCTAGTTCCAGCTGGACAAGGGGATTTGTGAAGATTTCCGGCTCTGAACGAGCGGCATTGGCATTCACCACTAAATCGTAGATATCGCCAACGTATGCGCCAATGGGAAGTACACTCGCGCTCCCCACCAAGTCTTCGCCGGCAAACAGGCTTTCCCAGTCCAGCTCCGGAAAGGCCATGGAACCAAAGCTGAGGTCTTCAGCGAAGGTGTTGAAGGTATTGCCGATCACGTCATCGGCAATACCGCCCAGGTTCGCCACAATGTCGGGGGCGAAGTCATCGCGGAAACCGGCTGCATCGGTATTTTCAGCCAGGTGACCGACTCGTTGCCTGAGCTGCTGCGCCCGTGACGGCGTCGGAACATTCACCAGGGGCGCGGATGATGATTGAGTTTGATGTCGGCTGAAAGCAGAGCGTAACCGCTTATGCACCTTGTGGGCTCCCCGGCGTAGCGCACTGCGCTGGGCAGAGGTTGATTTGGTGACCGGTGGTGGTGTGTTGGACAGTTTGCGACAAAAGGCTCTGGCGATCTTCTGGGTGATCTTGAAGTGGGCTGACATCGTCATACTCCGGTTTGGGAAGCACAGTGCGTTAACGGCACTGCCTACCCTCTAAAGTAGAACGCATTCGCCCTGTTGCAGCGATAATGTCGATCGTGCTGCATATTCTGGAAGAAATGACAGGAGTATGCAGCACGTGAAGGGTCAGGGTTTGTGGAAAAAAGCCAGCATGCGGGTTCCCAGTCTATGCAATCGGCTGGGTTGAGAAGACTGCTCTGTTGATGAAGTGTGGTCCCTTAACAATCCACTACAGACAAATCCTAGCAGGTTGGCGAATACACCAATAACAACGGGATTATTCGCCCAGATGGAACCTGCATGCTGCAATTGACAGCCGGTGATCGCTATCAACCCAAAGGAAACCCCAAACCAGAAGTCTCGTGCTGTGACCGAAAAACCGCAGATCACAGCGACAAGCGGTACCAGGACAATCGGGCTCCAGAAGTTGTAGGCGTACACAAGTACATCAATCACATTATTAAAGGAAAAGGCGAACACCAGTGCCAGTATGCCAACGACCAGCGTCGTCAGGCGCGCCCACAGCAGGCTGTAGCGCATAGTGAACGTGTTTTTGGATAGCGGGGTGATAATGTCATGAATGGCAGAAATCGCTGCCGCATTCAGAAAGCCGGATGCGGATGACATGATCACAGAGATCAGGCCAACCACAACAATGCCCTTGATGCCCGGTGAAAGCAGCACGTTGATCAGGTAGGGAATCGACTGATTGGGGTTAATGGAGGGATTGATCAGCAAGGCAATCAGGCCCAGCCCGCCCACAATCAGAAAGAACGGTATCGACAGAAAACCACTGGCAATAACAGCCCGCTTGGTGGTCTTGGACTGCTTCGCCATGATGAGGCGTTGAATATAAGGGGGAACCGTTGATTCACCGAACATGAAAGTCAGAAACAACGGAATGAACAAGACCCAGAAATTCGGTAAATCCAGCGGATTGGTAAAACTGGCTGGTGTTCTTTCAACAACCTCAGACCAACCACCGACGGTTTTCAATCCAATAAAGAACAGCGCAGGCAATGCTATGACAAGTATCAGGAATTGCAGGATATCGGTGTAAACAACCGCGCGCATGCCCCCGACCGTGCAATACAGGATAATGATGCCAAACCCTAACAAGACGCCGATTTTCGGATCAATGGTAAAAAAGGCCTCAATAATCTGCCCCATGGCGTTGACCTGTGCGCCCAGGATGCCGGCGCACACCAGTACGGCAAAAACGCCGGTTGTGATTTTGGCGATCTTGCCATACTGTTTGCCGATAATATCGCCGACCGAATAACAGTCGCTGAAACGATCCATTCTGGGCGCCAGCACAAACCCGATAAACAGCTCTTTCAGACTGAAACCCAATAAGGCAAACGCATAAATCATGCCCATATTGAAAACTTTCTTGGCATTACCCAAGGTATATCCGCCACCAATGAAAGAGGCTGAGAGGGTGGCAAATATCGCGAAGGTGCCAAAAGAACGTTGGCCAACAGCAAATTGACTGAAATTGTTGAGGTTTCTGCTGGAGTAAATGCCAATAACAATATTCAGAATGATAAAGAAAATAATGATAACGATATCCAGACCTGACATCGGTGACTCCGGATGATAAATGCTGTTGCGTTAAGAGTCTTATCCGTCAAGGAGGTTAGATCAGTTATATTCCTGTGTCTAAGTCTTGTGTTTAATTAAATAGTGCGAAAATATTTATGGATTTAGTGTTTTCTTGTTGGTTTCTAGTGAATCGTTTTAATCTGCCCATATTGATATGAAAGATGATTTATTAATTTTGTAATCAATGATTTTCGTGTTCTGATTGGTTTGAAATTTCTTATGGTGCACAAATCAAAAAAAGAGCGCTGTCGGTTGAAGCATAAAGTGACAACACAATGCTATATAAATCAATACTTTATGCATGTGAAGCAATACCTGACAATGAGCTAAGAAAGAATAATATGGCAATATGTAATTAATTTGAAGTATATATTGGCAAAAAATAAATATCGGTGATGGGATTCATTCCATCACCGATATTCCAACTGCCTTTCCGGCAGAATACTTAGCTCAGGATATGCTTCAATACCCCATTCTTGCTCAACTGCCTATCCGGCAGAACACAAAATGCAGATTCCCGTATGCCCTGAATGTCACTGTTCAGCTGCCTATCCGGCAGAATACCGCCCCATGAAGCTGAGCCCGTATGGCGGGTCCTGTTCAGCTGCCTATCCGGCAGAATACTAGAGATTTTGATCGAAAACTCCTGTGTAAATAACAAGTTAGGGAATTTTCCCAGAAATACCAATGTTTTTTTCGTATGCCATAACTAGTTGATTTATAAATATTTATGTTATGATGGTTTCGATGAAGTTTTTTATGCAGATTTATCTTATGAAGTAAGCAATGGCACCGTTCCTGTATTAAATGCACCAGAAAGACCATAACTACTGAACTGACCGGATTGCTGTGAGGAAATACATTCTCTATGAATGTGCAAATTAAATCTTTTCCGCTTTCCAGTACTGATATCAGGCCTATATCCACTGCCTGCCGATAATTTATCCTGAAAAATATTTACATCAAGTGAATGATGGTGGGGGATAGATCTTGATCTAGGAACAGATTGAAAAGGCTCTAAACCTCGTTTAGCTCTACGTCTATTTTCCCGCTCAATCCATACAATTGAAAATTTATCCGGGTTCTGAATTCGTATAAACTGTCCTTCAGGGAAACCATCCTGAACCTTTTGCACTGATGAGTAGTTGAGTTTATTGATCTGGTGCATTCTATGGAAAAAAGGTTGCGTTGAGAACTGATTTAATATTCTGTCATCCTGACAAATAAAACCGATGCACTTGCCAACAGAGTATTCCGACCATTGTGGGTATGTCACACCGATTATTCGTAGATCATGCCGACATTGGAAACCGTGCAAAACCCTATGGCACCTGGCTGCCAGTAAGAAATAATCCGATGATGGATCACAAAAATATGCTTTGAAAAAATATCTCAAAGTATTACTCCTCTCCCACTTGTCTCAGCCCACCGCAAACCATCATTGCGGCCAAATAACGTATTTTATTTAATGTCTCGTGTGGGATCTGATCCCCACTTTCAAGTAGTTTTGTAAACTCATCAGCATGTTTCATTAAGGAATAGATATCATTGCCTGTTTCAGGGTGGCGATGTGCAGTTGAATGTTGACGATCAGAACCGTAGGCAGATACTCGTAACCACATGTCTGCACCTGGGAACCAGTCATCAATCGTATGAATAGCGGCTGCCAACTTATAAGAGGTGAATATTACCTGATTCATATCTCCATGTTTATAAGTTGCATATGTTCTACTCCTATCTTTGCCATCGTCTGAGAAGACCTGACTGGGGAAAATTTCGGCAAAATCACGAAATTTTAGTCTTGCTTCTATAACTAAATCCCAATAATCATTATCATTCATAAGAGCCTTGGAAAATCGGTTAGCTAGTTTTTTGTAGTTTTCCTCAAAGGTTGACAGGTCATTTGTTCTACGCCTTTTATGTACATCTGTAATCGTATAAATACAATTGTCGTCTAAGTCTGTGATGCTAATCTCCGTACTTTTTGTCTTTTGATTCAACCACAACCAGCGGCCCATTAAGATATTCAGCAAGTAGCGCTCAGCCAGATCATTGTAAATTCCGAATTGTGCACATGCAGAAGCAAATTCTTTTAATACTTTTCGAACTGCAGGGTCACTACATGAATGTAACTCCCTCGAGTATGCAGTTACCTGGAGTGAAAACCTGACACTTACAAACTCAGTCAGAGGAGAAAGAATACATTCGTCAATGGTTTGGGGATTACCATAAGAAAGTTCTAAACGGGATAAATTCTTCTTTATGCTCCCATCCTTTTTATAAGCTTTCGAAAATCCATCTCTCAAACCTAGTGTAGTTCTTGTTTGTGTTTCTAAAGGGATCTCTTCTCCAGTTTTCTTATGTGTCCAGAAGAAAAAGCCAGGACTGAAAAACAGTGATCGAATTTGCGATAATTGGTTACATAGCACAATCATTATGATCTCCAGATACGACCTCAACAGATTTTCCCGAAATATTAAGCTGCCAAAAAGCCAGTTCTCTGATACCTGTTTTTGTGATTAATGATTGTGGTGATAGCAGCTTAGCTAAACCTAGGACAGGTTCTGAGTAGACATGTTTTTTGGAAATAGCATTGTCTCGGGGGCTAGGCAGACCTAAAAAACTAAATCCCTTATTAACCGGTATGATTTCATGAGAATTTTCTAATATGTCAGATAACTCATTTATATCATTGAAAATGTAATCCTGATCTGCCCCAATAATAAAGCGTAAAAAACTAGGAAGAATTTTTACTCCATGCCTAAGTGCATCTTCATCATGATATATATGACATGTTTTGTACCTGAATCCTTTCTGTTCGCGACTCTGCATAGAAAATCCTAGCACTCCGCCAGCAAAACGTTTTGGTAGGCAACGAAAGAGATTATGATTATCCAAACTGATTGATGAATCTGGTTTGGACAGGCGAATGATGAGATCAAATTCAAAATCACAGTGTCGGCTATCAATGACTGCGCCATTTCTGACCTTATTTTGCCGATAGACCTGCCTTGATAAGGGGTGTCCTTTACGACATTCAAATTGTCGAAGCGCAATTACAAATTTCGGCTTAACTTCAGTTACCCCAAGTTTCATAATGAATGCATCAACAAAACCTGCTACGGCAGTCAGAGAAGGGAGCCCAACCAGATAGGGATTACTTTGACTATTAGCTCCATAGGCCATTAGCTTTTCAAAGTGTAGGTAAATACAGTCTGCAGCAGGCTTATGGTATCCACGTTTGTTTGATAAACAATGCCTGATACCAGTACCCATTGCCTCGATTAATGCAGGCTCATATGCTAATGGCTTCCCTTCCTTGCTATATTCCAAAATCTCGTTTACCTGTCGTGTAAAATGCTTTTCAGCATATTTCAAATCAAAACATTCATTTATTACCGATTTCTCTATAGTCTCATCTAATAGATTATCTAGCATGGGGATCTCATCTAGCCCTTTCCCACGAAGATAAAAAATCTCTGAAAACAAAGATTCAAGAAGATGATATAAATTTTGTTTGTTTCTGAGCTTGCTATTTTTAGTATGTTGAACTGTTGACGTGTATTCTTCGTCTCTGACTATTTGAAATAGAATGTTAAGTGATTTCTTATTGAGTAGTGCACGTTCATTTAATAAATGTTTTCTTGTTTGCCACTGGATGATTAGGTGGTCTATAGAGCTGTCCACCTGACTTAATCTGGGTGGATAATATAAACAGCGAACTCGACCACCACATGCAGTCACATAGCTTCCTAAGGATGTAGGGCGATGATGATAAATGATAGTACTTTTAACTTTATGCTCTTTCGCTAGATTGTGGATAATCCTTTGGTTACTTGTCCTCACAACAGGTGTGATTGCAAGAAACTCTCCATTTTTCTCTATGAAACGTGCTTGCTTACATTCGCGGTGTACAGAGTCAGGTACCCTAACCTCAAGAGCTTCAATGCTTTTTTGCGTAAATTCTAAGGTGCGATTTTTTGGAAAACCATGTTCAACTATTAAATCAATAAGACTCGATTCTTCATTCTTGTACTTGGCAAATTGCTCTACGAGACTGGTTACAGAGTCTTTCCAGAAAAACTCAGTAATCATGAACTTACATTTATTGATCAGGTTGGAGTTTTTTGCATAACCAAAAACTTTAATCTTTCTCTTGGCTAAAACCAAATGAGGAAAGAAAATACATCCATCGGCCTTAATGTTTGGGTATTTCAGATTGTGAGTATGTAGCCAGGCAAGAGGCTTTAATACTGAATTCTGCCAATCCGTATCACTTAGGTACTCAAGTGAAACGCGATCCAGCAACTCCTTTTTTCCTGTTAATGATAAATTGGTCAAAATGACTATAACATCAAGCTCTCTGCCATCAATGATTACAGGATCGCTCAAATCCAAAAATGATTTTTTCAGTGTGATATCAATATCTTTAGGAACTGTATTTTTTATAAGCTCATCTAATGAGACCATAAATCACCATTCAGATAAGTACAAATGACGGTTAGAGAGTCGTGACTGAAAGCCTGATAGCCAGAGATAAAAAACATCTTTTAGATTGAATAGAGGAGTAGATGATTCAAAGCTAGACTGGCTCTTTAAACGGATGTTTGTATGTAAACGACCTTCTTCTAATAGCCTGGCTATTTGTTCCTGTGTCGTATCAAGCAGTGCTCCAGCCTCAAACCCATTGAGCAACAGATAGCCTAGTTCTGATGAACGATTGTTGGCTTGAATGCTTCGATCAAGAAAGTTGAAAATGCCTTTCAGGATAGGATTATAGGAAATTGCAGTGCTGGGTAAATTTCTGCTTATTACCAATAAATTTCCAAATATTGAATAGAACGGTGTTGCAGACATCAATCGATCACTGCACTCTAAAGCTGACTCGAACTTATTTTCCAAAAGCTTATCAAGCTGGCTAGGCCACCTATTAAAGAAGCTTATGCACTTCAGCAATGAATCATCGGTGATTTCTCGCTCATCCGCAACATATAGGAAAAACCATACTATAGCACCAAAGATTTGGTGAATATCTTCTAGAGTGAACAGTAGGTTTTCCGATGTACAGCGATCTCTTTCGTGTGATGAAACTACTTTGGCGAGGCTCAATAGTGGTTCTTCAGCCATTTCTACAGGCATTGTTTTATAGGCAGCCCCACAGGCACAGCTTTCAAGGTTTCCAGTCTGCATGTAGTTCAATGCTTCAGAACATTCAGGACAAATTTCCAGCAATTTACAACCATGTATTGGACAGGCTCGCACGATATTCAAATGCCAATATTGTGGAATATAAGGTACTTCTGATTCTGCAAGGCATGCTGGGCACACAGGAATAATGTGCTTTCGGAAGAATCGTCGGGGAATATCGATTCCAATCCATAGTAGTGATTTATCACTTCCTGCGTACTTTGTTCTGGAGCGATACACAGCAAGTTGCAGGATCGGCAATCGTCCTTTACAGACTTTTTCTGCCAAAAGCTCCAGACACTGAAAACGCAAAGCTGATGAAATATTGGCATGAAAAAGATTAATCCGTGATATGTCTGTAGGTAATGCGCCGGTTAATTTCTGATCCTTCTCATTCAAAATTATGTGAAACCGCCCAATTAACTGATTTGGGGTATAGCTATATAGCTCTGCAAGGCGAATAAGATAGCTCTCCAGGCTTTCATCAGGAAGCGGGTTCGGACGCAGTAAAAGCATTGAAATTAAAGCCCTGTGTATCTTTTGCGTATTCTGGCACAACTTGAACACCGATTCTGGTAACTCTTGAACACCCATTCTGGTAAGTCTTGAACACTGATTCTGG
>NZ_BAABFL010000393.1:0-13014 GCF_039540975.1 Kistimonas scapharcae | reverse complement strand
CTTAATCCCGACAGATCTTCAGCTGATCAACTTAAGAAAGCGGCTTGAGTTGGGGCGACAACTATGTTGACAAACACCGCTACTGCCATTATTCGCATTCACCCAATCGCCTGGATTAACGGTAATGTTATTGTTTCCATTGCTGGATAAACGAACACGGTATTGAATGGCGTCACCGGCCTGTGTCAGTAAAAACGGATCGCTCTGCCCCGGTCCGCCACTGGCCCGAATGCGATAATCCCCCCCGCCTGTCACAAAGACACAGAACGGCTCCTCCTGACGGTAACGGTTATTGCTGGCATTCCGCTCGGTCAGCACCATATCGTCCAGGCCACTGATTTTGATCAGGCGGGGCAAGCGCACCGTAAAATTCACATCGCCGTGATAGCCTGCGGAATCCTGCCCGATATCCACATTGAATGAACCGGTATACGTCCCCGGATTCGCACTTTGCAGATCATCCGAAGACACTTCGAACCGCAACCATGCCTGCGAATAAGGGTCATCATTACAGGACAACGCCCCCTGTTGATCAGAGGTCAGGTTATTTGGCCCGGGTGATTCCCAGACAGACCCACCACTGACCGGGGCTCCACCGCGCCACTGGAAATTAACAGGCAATGTACTGCCACCATTTTGCAGAACGAATTCACCGTTGCTGTTATTGCCACCCATCTGAACATCGAAGACCAGCCGGTTCCATGTATTGGAATTGCTACTAAGTGATGGCGTGGTGTAGGACAAAATACAGTATTCCTGCTCCCCAAAAACGACACTTCCCGTCCCGACAATATCCTCGGCCTGAATCACAATATCCTGATTTTCAAGGCCGACAATATCAGTGCAGCGGTAACCACCGCTGATACTGTCACAATCAAGGGCTGCACTGGCAAAGCCTGACGCCAGAACAAGCCACACGGACATAACGATCAACCAGAGATGCCCATGACAACGTTTACCTGCCATCAGGTGACTGACCATCGTGTAGTGACAGTGCGGGAACGAACGTTTTTCTATTATTGTCGGACTATCACCAAGCATATATCGAGCCATCGTCGTTGATTGATCAGAAACCTCCTTTTATTCAGCTGCCAGATCGGCTAATAGCGGCTATTTTCGTGCATCCAGCCTCACACCGCATCAGCCAATACACAAAACAGCACTTCCCGCCATGACCTAAAGTGTCAGTTTTTTGCCAGCAAAGTGTCAACTGATTCACAGTTTTTCCTGTGCAACCGGTTTTTGAAATCGGCACATCACAGAAACGCCCCCCATAAAGCACCGTTTTTAATTGACGGAACAAGCCAAAATTAGTCACCATCATCCGCATGGTTGTGATTGATATGTATCTTGCAAGAACCCCATCCTTAAGAGGCCAGGCGAACGGACGCATTCATCACCCAGGTGACAGCCCCTAGCGCAGGACATCCTTTATATGAAGCTTCTTTACATGGGCGCTTTGGTGCTTGCTTATGCCTTACAAGGCCAGGCAGATCTTGTTTACAATGGCGTGGAAGAAGTTGTTATTGACGCAGACGCCCCCAGCGTAGGTGCCACCCATATAGTCGATGGCATAACCTTTTGCAGCGACACCCAGCAGACCATCTACTCTCTGCGCTTTACTGACCGGGATATATCAGGGACAGACACATTTTCGGTTCCCCCGTACAGTGCACTTTCCGGTGGCCCTCTTTATACCGCAACCCTGAAAACCAAAAAAAACGGAAACATTAACCTCACACAAAATACGGCGGCATCCGTCACCTTTGTTTCCAAATGCAAATCAAACCAACAAAACGCAACGGTTGAGCTGACCTTCAGGGATTTAAACGACCGAACCAAAACACCACCCGGCTACTATGCCAGCGTTTTGCGTATCATCAAGGCCGTGCCCGGCGGCCCTGACAAGGTCAAAGAGATCCCGATCACCATCAAAGTGGGCGACTCGGTTAAGATCAGCGGCCTGGAAGACCTGTTACTGGCAAACAACAACGGGGAATGGTCTGACGAGAACACCAATATCTGCGTTTTCAGCAGTACTGGCTCGTATACGCTGGAAGCCCAATCCAGTAACAACTGGGAACTGGTTCAAACTACCCGCATTCCCGGTATCAAATACAACGCCGTCTGGAACGGAACCCATGATCTCCATAGTCAAAACACTACCGGCGTCCTGACGGCCAACAAACATCCGGATTGCCTGAGTGGACTCCGCTCACAAATACGTATCAGTGTACCCGACACGAACATTCCACCCGGCGTCTACAATGACACCATCACACTGATCGTCCGCCCCTCATGACGTCATTACCCCTTCACTGAGATGTTTGTATCGCACCCTGTACGTCACCACCAGGCTTGTTCAAGACAGGCCATCGTTTCACTGCATGCTGAAACCACGGCCTGAGAGCAGGGCAATACATTGCCCGCCAATGGATAGCCACAGGGGACGTCATAACAACCATGGCTTGTCGATTAAAAAGACTGTTTTCGGTGTCCTGCTATCGAACATACAATGGTCTGCACCATTACCTTTTTGATGATATTTTTCATGCTCCATGTCGTTCTCTACCAGCCGGAAATCCCCCCCAACACTGGCAACATCATCCGGCTATGTGCCAACACCGGATTCAGCCTGCACTTAATCCGTCCCCTGGGATTCGCACTGGATGACAAACGTATGCGCCGCGCAGGACTGGATTACCATGAGTTTGCCGCCCTGCAACTGCACGACGGTTATGAGGATTTTCTAGAAGCGGTAAAGCCCGGAAAGGTCTACGCCCTCAGCACCAAGGGCACCACCTGCTATACAACGCCGGAATTCCAACCGGGTGACGCGCTGATGTTTGGCCCGGAAACCCGGGGATTACCCGCTGACCTCAGGGAATCACTCCCCAAAGACCAGGTGCTGCGTTTACCCATGCAGGCCGACAGCCGGAGCATGAACCTGTCCAACACCGTTGCAGTCGTGCTGTACGAATCCTGGCGTCAACTGGGATTTAAAGGCGGGATATAACTGGGAGAATATAGGCAGGAAAACACAGGCGGCATCCATACCGCCTGTGTTTGAGGGTATTACTGAACAGACTCAGCCGCGGCTTCCTGCTGGGCCTGCTGCATGGCCTGGGCATACAGCGCGTCAAAGTTGACCGGCGCCAGCATCAGGGCCGGGAAGCTGCCACGGTTGACCATGTTGTCCACGGTTTCACGGGCATAAGGGAACAGAACGTTCGGGCAGAACGCACCCAGGGTGTGATGCAGCTGCGCGGCATCCAGGTTACGAATCAGGAAGATACCCGCCTGTTCCACTTCCACCATAAAGGCAGTCTCTTCACCGTTGGTAACAGTCACAGTCAGTGACAGAACCACTTCATACAGGCCTTCTTCTTCCAGCGCTGTATTGGTGGTGTTGAGATCCAGCTTCACTTCCGGCTGCCACTGAGACTTGAACATCTTCGGTGACTTGGGCGATTCAAAGGAAAGGTCCTTGATGTAAATGCGCTGCAGGGCAAATTGCGGCTGCTGTTCCTGGCTTTGCTGCTGTTCCTGGCTTCGCTGATTGTCGGCCATGATGGTTTCCTTCTTGTAAAACCGGTTCTCTGTTTAAACGTGGGTTTGCCTGTCCGGGCAGGCCCCCGTTACGTTCGTTGCAACTAGGCGGCCAGCAGGGCATCCAGCTTGCCGGCGGCTTCGAGGGCATACAGGTCATCACACCCCCCGACATGGGTGTCGCCGATCCAGATCTGCGGCACCGAAGTGCGCCCGGCCCGTTCGGCCATGGCCTGCCTGATTGCCAGCTGACCATCCACGCTGATCGCCTGGTAGCTCACCCCTTTGCTGTCCAGCAACGCCAGCGCCCGCTGACAGAATGGACAGTAATCAGAACTGTATATGATGACGTCTTGCATGGTTTTCTTATATGACCAACGTGTTATCAGGCCTTGACCAGCGGCAGGTTTTCGCCCTGCCAGGTACCCAGGCCGCCCTTCAGACGTTTGACATTGGTGAAGCCTGCATCCATCAGCTGCTTGCCCGCGGCGCCGGCATGCTGCCCCATGGTGTCGACAACCACGATCGGCCGCTCCTTGTACTTGTCCAATTCAGACAGGCGCTCTTTCAGCTTGGCGGCAGGAATATTGATGGCATCAACGATATGCCCTTTGGTGAAATCCTTCTTTTCACGGACATCCAGCACCAGGGCATCGTCCCGGTTGATCAGCTGGGTCAGTTCCTGGGTGCTGATGGTCTGACCGCCCTTGCGCATCTCGGTGATCATCAGCAACACCAGCAGGACGACAAACAGGCCTACCAGCACCGGGTGGTTAACGGCAAATTCAATGAATTGTTCCATGGAAACTTTTATTCACGTACTCATCAAGAAAGCCGCAAGTATACAGGCTGGCAAAAGTTTTTCACCAGACAATCCCGCTTATGTCGGATGAATGGATATCAGGGTTAATCACGCCATGACCTGTCAGTGCGATCAAGCCTGCGCAGCAATCCTGGCCATGTCAGCATCCCCCCCTGATGCAGGGTTGCCGTCTGAATCTTCGCATAGGCATCCTGAATAACCTCATGCTCCATAGCGACCAACGATTCCCCACAACTCATAGCCTGAATCTGCATTTCACAAGCTCGCTGCGTGAAGTAAAAGTTCTGGAAAGCATCCGCCACCGTTTCCCCTGCCACCAGCACACCATGGTTCCGTAAAAACATCACATTATTATTGCCCATATCGCGTTGCAGTCGCTGGCACTCATCCGGATCCACCGCAGGACCTTCATAATCGTGATAACTGAGACTGTGATAAATAAACATGGCGTGCTGTGTCAAAGGCAACAAACCGCACTCCAGGACGGATACCGCGACTGTTGCGACCGAATGGGCGTGCAGCACACAGCAAACATCCTCCCGCGCCTGATGAATCGCGTTATGGATCACGAACCCTGCCGGATTGACCGGCCATGGTGACTCATCCACCTTTTGACACTGGCTGTCGATTTTTACCAGGCTCGAGGCGGTGATCTCATCAAACATCATGCCGTAAGGATTGATCAGAAAATGCCGCTTGATCCCGGGCAGGCGACAGGAGATATGGGTATAGACCAGATCATCCCAGCCATAGAGGGCAATCAGGCGGTAACAGGCTGCCAGATTCTGGCGCAGCTGTTTCTCTTCCTCATTGCACGCCTTTGTCATGACGGGTGTTAATACTGTCATTGCTTACTACACCTGCACAGTGCTTCACTGAAAGTGATCATAGATGCATTTCTCATCCACACCATGACAACAGGCGCGATAACCCAGTAAAATCCCCCGCAATTTTGCTCTACCGGATACCTATCGACATGACCGCCAAGCGCAAGACCACTGCCCTGATCATCCTCGACGGCTGGGGCCATCGGGAAGAGACCGAATCCAACGCCATCCTGGCCGCCCACACCCCGGTGCTGGACCGTCTGCGCCAGACCTGCCCGCACACCCTGGTGTCCGGCTCCGGCGGCGATGTCGGCCTGCCGGACGGGCAGATGGGCAACAGCGAGGTCGGTCACATGAACCTGGGCGCCGGTCGCGTCGTCTACCAGGACCTGACCCGCATCGACAAAGCCATCAAAGACGGTGAGTTCGAACAGAACCCGGTACTGGCTGACGTGATAGATCGCGCCATCTGCAATGACAAGGCCGTGCATATCATGGGCTTACTGTCGCCCGGCGGCGTCCACTCCCATGAAGACCAGATCTTCGCCATGGTCGACATGGCAGCGAAGCGCGGAGCAAAAGCGGTCTACCTGCATGCGTTCCTTGATGGTCGTGATACACCGCCCCGCAGCGCCGAAGCGTCACTGGCCAAAGCGGACGAACAACTGAAGCGCCTTGGCGTTGGCCGTGTCGCCAGCCTGATCGGCCGCTACTACGCCATGGACCGGGACAACCGCTGGGACCGCGTACTCTGTGCCTACGACCTGCTGACCGCCGGCAAAGCCGTGCATACGGCAGACACGGCGGTCGCTGGCCTGGAGGCTGCCTACGAGCGGGATGAGAACGATGAATTCGTCAAAGCGACGGCCATTGTACCTGCAGGGGCAGAGCCTGCGGTTATCTCGGATGGTGACGCCGTCGTGTTCATGAACTTCCGCGCCGACCGTGCCCGGGAAATCACCCGCGCCTTTGTGGATAAGCCGTTTGACGGTTTTGTCCGCGAACAGCATCCGGCTCTGGCAGGCTTCGTCATGCTGACCCAGTACGCGGCCACCATTAATACGCCCTGCGCCTTCCCGCCGGAAACCCTGAAAAACACCCTGGGTGAGTACATGGCCAGCCTGGGCAAAACCCAGCTACGCATCGCCGAGACTGAAAAGTATGCTCATGTGACGTTCTTCTTCAGTGGCGGACGGGAAGAGCCCTACGAGGGGGAAACCCGCACACTGGTGCCGTCACCGAACGTCGCCACTTATGACCTGAAACCGGAAATGAGTGCACCGGAAGTCACGGACAAACTGGTCGACGCGATCAGCAGCGGTGAATACGACCTGATCATCTGCAACTACGCCAATGGTGACATGGTCGGCCATACCGGTGTCTTTGAGGCGGCTGTCAAAGCGGTGGAATGCGTGGACAGCTGCGTCGGACGCGTTGTCGAAGCCCTGGAGCATTGTGGCGGTCAGTGCCTGATCACCGCTGACCACGGCAATGCCGAGCAGATGGCCGATCCCTCCACCGGCCAGGCCCATACCGCCCATACCTGTGAGTTGGTGCCGCTGATCTATGTCGGCCCCCGCAACCTGACCCTGACCGAAGGCGGCGTGCTGTCCGACCTGGCGCCCACCCTGCTGGCCCTGATGGATGATGAACAACCCAAAGAAATGACCGGCCACAACCTGGCCCGATTCACCTGACAGCCCCGGGGGCGCTACGCCGCCCCCACAGGTTTCCTCTAGAAGACTTGCCAAACACTTCCCTTGAGCCAACCGATTGATCAGGCATAATTGACCTCTGTTACAGCCGCTGTTGAATCCATGAAAACACTGACACTCCCGGTCATGCTGGCCCTGGCGCTATGCGGCCTCTCCATTACCCTGCCAGCCCGTGCAGACGCACCGGCCGAGGACAAGTCCCGGCAACTGGAGGCGGTCAAGGCCGATATCAAGAAACTGGAAAAAACCCTCAAGGGTATCCGGAAGGAGCGTTCGTCGCTGGAGCGCTCCCTGCAGACCAATGAAAAAGCCATTGGCGACCTGCACCGGGAGATCCGCACCCTTGAGCAGCGTCTCCGGGAGGGGCGCGCCGAACTAAAAAAGTTCAGTAGCCAGCGCCAGGATTTAACGCAGGAAAAGGATGCCGGACTCCAGGCGCTGATCGTCTCACTGCGTTCTGCCTATGTGGCCGGACAGGATTCACCGCTCAAGCTGCTCCTCAACCAGGAAGACCCCAGTGGCGTTACCCGACTGCTGACCTACCAGCGCTACTTTTCTGACGCCCAGCAGGCGGTGGTTGATGACCTGCACAACACCATTGACCGGCTGGCAACCACGGAAGCCTCGTTGTCAGCCACCAACCAGAAACTGGAAGACAACCACAATCAATTGGCCAACCGCCGTGACCGCCTGACCACCAGCAACCGGGAACGCCAGCAGTTACTGGCCAAACTCAAGCGGGAAGAGACCAGTAAAGGGCAGCGGCTGAACAAACTGGAACAGCAGCAAAAAGAACTGGAACAGCTGATCGCGGCCATTCTCGACATGGAGGCCTCAGCCAGCTTTGACCGCCCCTTCACCGAGGCCCGCGGAAAGCTGCCCTGGCCGGTCAGAGGCCGCATCATACACCGCTTTGGCCAGAACCGGGCGGACAGCACCATTCCCTGGAACGGGTTGTTTATCGAAGTCGCACAGGGCACTACCGTCAAAGCACCCTGGCACGGACAGGTCATCTTTGCCGACTGGCTCAAAGGATTCGGTTTGCTGGTGATTCTGAACCACGGCAACAATTACATGACACTGTACGCTCACAACCAGGCTTTGCTGCGCAATGTTGGCGACTGGGTATCTGCCGGTGATGCCATCGCTGAAACCGGCGCCACCGGTGGTAATAATGACACGGGACTGTATTTTGAACTGCGTAAAAATGGCAAACCCATTAATCCGTCCTCCTGGCTTGTCCGGTAACCACACGACAGATTATTTCGATGGACTAGTCCCGTTTACTGATAACGCTATACTTTTTTTATTGCCGATGGCTCATAGCGTGAAAAGAGCGGTTAAAACGACAGAAAACCGCTGTTACACCCCATAAAATCGGCCAGACAGATGCCACCCAGCCCGGGCGACCATGTTTCCAGGGTAACAATAAAGTAAGCAGGAGCTTTTGATGACAGCCAGACGCCTAATGCCCGCCCTGAGAACAGGCAGTCTTGTGCTGGCCCTGATGGTCAGCACCCACTCTGCCAACCTTCTGGCTGACGAACCGGCACAACCCGCTCAGGATGCTGTACCTACCACGGTCGAGGCGGAGCAGCCCCAGGCAGTCCAAGGCAAGCTGCCGCTGGATGAGCTGCGCATCTTCACCGAGGTCATGCACCGCATCAAAACCGCTTATGTGGAAGACATTGACGACAAAACCCTGCTGAACCACGCCATCAAGGGCATGCTGGAAGGCCTGGACCCTCACTCCACCTACCTGGAACCCAGTGATTTCAAGAATCTTGAAGAAAGCACCTCCGGCGAGTTTGGCGGCCTCGGGATTGAGGTCAGCCTGGAAGACGGCCTGATCAAGGTCGTCTCCCCGATTGATGACACCCCGGCCCAGCGTGCGGGGGTTGAAGCCGGCGACCTGATCATCAAACTGGATGACAAGGCGGTCAAGGGCATGTCCCTGAAAGACGCCATCGACATGATGCGCGGCAAGCCCGGTGAAGCGATCAAGCTGACCATCATCCGGGAGGGCGGAAACAAACCACTGGAACTGACCGTGGTACGCGACATCATCAAGGTACTCAGTGTCCGCCAGCGCGTGCTGGAGCCCGGCTATGGCTACATTCGCCTCAGCCAGTTCCAGATGGACAGCGGCAAGGAAGTCCTCAAGGCCATCGACAAGCTGAAAGACGAGCAGGGCGACCAGCCCTTGAAAGGCCTCGTCCTTGACCTCCGTAACAACCCCGGCGGTGTGCTGCAGGCTGCCGTGGAAGTCGCTGACGCGTTCCTGTCTGACGGGCTGATCGTCTACACCAAGGGCCGGATGGGCAATACCGACATGAGCTATAGCGCGAACCCGGACGATCCCTCCAACGGCATCCCCCTGGTAGTCCTGATCAACAGTGGTTCCGCCTCAGCCTCAGAGATCGTGGCCGGTGCCCTGCAGGATCATCACCGTGCGGTGCTACTCGGCACCCGTTCCTTCGGCAAGGGTTCAGTACAAACCGTACTGCCACTGAGCACGGACGAGGAACGCGGACTGAAACTGACGACGGCGCTCTATTACACGCCCAATGGCCGCTCCATCCAGGCAGAAGGTATTAAGCCGGATATCCAGGTTGACCTGGCCCAGGTGACTCACAATCGTACTGAGAACACCGGCTACCGCGAAGCTGATCTCCAGGGCCACCTGGAAAATGGCAACGGTAAGAAAGGTAAGCCGGCCAAAGGCAAGAAAGACGACGCCAAATCAGAAAAACCCCTGGACGAGCGCGATTATCAGCTCAGCCAGGCGCTGAATATCCTGAAAGGCATGCATATCAGCCGACTGAAAGCTGATCAAAGTGACGCCACGCTGATCACGCCTTCAGCACAGGCTTCAGCCGATACGGCAGAGCAAACGCAAGCCCATCACCCCTGAGGAAAGCGTACTCATTGAAAAGATTCACGACGGATAATAACTACTATCCGTCGTTTTTATTTCAGCCTTTCAAATCATAAGAAACACCTCGTCAAACACGCTAAATGCTGTGACTCTGTGCAATAGATAACAATACGGCCTCAATAAGGCGTTGAAGCAAGCGGTAACCGGGGGGGGAATATGGGCAAACCCTACAACAGGAAAAAAGTACAACAACAGGCTTTTATTGGCTGGTTGATTATCGCTGCCGGTTTCGCCGTCCAACTGTTACTGGAAACCTTCCTGTGGAATGAAAGCCGGCCTGATATGGCCGGTTACCTCATTGGTATTCCCTTTGCCATTGGGGGAATCCTATTCCTCCATGCCCTGCTGACATTCATGACCGGCAAGGAGCATCACCCCTTGCACCATCGGGACGAGGACGTCAGCGACCCGTATCAGGCGAACATGGTGCGGATACGCCGTCATTTCAAAGTATGCGCCCTGGTTTTTCTGGTAGGCGGGGGGCTGTTTGCGACTTTTATCATCACAAAAATTGCGTTTTTCTCCGTTGGTTTTTTCATTCTCTTCGTAGGTGTTTTCTGCCTGATGTATGGCTATCACCAATGGGCGCGCTGCCCGGCCTGCCGATACTTGCCGACGGAATCCACGGGCGGGAATCACCAGCGGATTCTCCTTGATCTCACGTACTGCCCGCATTGTGGTGCCCGAATGGGAAAGGATTAACCCTTAACACACATGCTCCCTCTGCCTTAACACTGCAGTCTATCAGTCGCTTCTGATACCATCGCCACAAAATCTCATCGAACAGGTATGTTTGTTTCCATGACCTCACCGTCTCCCCTAAAAACCTTATGCGTGTATTGCGGCGCCAATCCAGGCCGCAACCCACTATTTTCTGAACAGGCATTGGAGCTGGCAGACCACATGGTCGAACGGGGCATTACCCTGGTTTACGGTGGCAGCAAAGTGGGCCTGATGGGCAAGCTGGCGGATCGTGTAATGACCAAAGGCGGAGACGTCATTGGGGTGACAACACAACACCTGATGAGCCATGAAGTCGCCCATAGCGGCCTGACCACCCTGCATGTTGCCGACACCATGCATGAGCGTAAAGCCAAAATGCTGGAGCTGTCGTCTGCAGTGGTGGCGCTGCCCGGTGGTTTCGGCACGCTGGACGAGCTGTTTGAAGCACTGACACTGGCGCAACTTCGCCGTTACCAGGCACCTTGTGGTTTATTAAACACAGACCATTACTACGACCAACTGATTATCTTTTTGCGGCATGCAGAACAACAGGGGCTGTTGGCAGCTCAGAACCTGGCTCTATTAGAGGTAGCGGAAACGCCGGAAACATTGCTCGACAGGCTTGAGCTGTACGCCCAGAAACCTGCCGATGACAAGATCTATTTCGTCACGAACTGAGAGTCACTCAGGTAGCGATCAAGATCCACCCGGGTAGAACTATCCCCCAGCGCATCACGGATAGCGGTCAGCATGTCGAACACCATCGGGCAGGCATGGCCGCCACTTTCAATGGGACTGGAATACTGCGGATCATCCAGATCCTCTTCCTTGAGGATGGTATGGATATGCTTCGGGAGGTTGTAGTAAACATCCTTGCGCATCGAAAACTGCTTGTGATGGGTTTCCCCGTTCATGTGGATTTTTTTATGATCCACCTCGACATCCACAAACACATAGTCGCCACCTACCCCCTTGACGACACGGCAGTCGATATCCATTTCTGCAACAATCTTGGCATCGGAGATTCTTGAAATCACCGCATGCCGGTGTATGACACTGTTTGCCATAACTGCCTCCCGGCTTAGCGATTTTGGGTATGAGAGGCTTCAATAAGACAACTTCTCATGCTTCAACAGTAAAAGTTTAGCTGCGTCAAAGTCGGCTTTTTTGAACCATTTGACATATCAACGACCGATGACATAACGGGGTTTTGACGGGCCGGGTTGTCATTGGTGGCGGTATCGCATAGCCTCAGGGTTTTGACCACAGCAGGAACGGCATGGCACCCGCAAAGCCCCTGATCATCTACATCCACGGTTTTAACAGCTCCCCCGCATCGCACAAGGCTCAGACCTTCCAGAACTATGTTCAGGCTCACGACCTGCCCTGTGAACTCTGGATTCCGGAGCTGCCGGTATGGCCGGGGGAAGCCGCGCGGATGCTGCTGCAACGGGCGCTGGAAGCCGGTATTTGCCGGCCGGTGCATATCATCGGCAGCTCCCTGGGGGGCTATTACGGCACCTGGCTGATGGAAAGCATCCTCGACCATTGCCCCGATTGCCCGGTGAAACTGGTGTTGATCAACCCGGCCGTGCGCCCCTATGACCTGTTTGAAGATTACCTGGGACCGCAGAAAAACTATTATTCCGACGTTGAATATGAACTGACCCAGGAGCATGTGGACCAACTGCGTCACCTGGAGATCGAAACCCTCAGCCGCCCCGACAATATCCTGCTGCTGGTACAAACCGGCGACGAAACACTGGATTACCAGCAGGCTGTCGCCCGCTATGCCGAATGCCCGGCACGGATCGATGAAGGCGGTAGCCACGCCTATGACGGCTTTGAAACCACCATTCCCGTTATCCTGCAATTTCTCAGCGCACACTATGTGGCAGCGGTCAGTCTTTCCGGATAGCGTCCCCTGAGCCGCTGCCTGTCGTTCAAACTGTTTTTGATGGATGTCTGAAATGGCATGCATCATCTTACCCGTGGCACAGCATACGCTAACCTGAAAGTCCTTAAATGGCAGAGTCTCGACACTTCAAACAGTTAAAAAAACGGCAAAAGCCCCATATACACGACAAATAACCATTAATTTAAACGGAACCATAGAACCACATTTTTAAATATGCTTAGATAGGCCGCAAAAGCTGAACATAAGTACAACAAAGAGCTATTGAGGCCCCTGCTCCCCCCACGGCGCATTCACGCCGGGTTAACCTTCGGGCGGTAGCGTGCCTGACGTTTGAAGTGCATCAACGGGACTATGGACACCCCGCCCTCCCTTGTTAAGGACATGTGTGTAAATCATCGTAGTATTCACATTGGCGTGGCCAAGCAGTTCCTGCACGGTGCAGGGAAAGATCATGAAAGGCCTTGCTATCATTGACTTCGCGGGCAATTGACCGCCACCAACACTTTTTCTTTTTAGCCATG
>NZ_BAABFL010000392.1:0-12661 GCF_039540975.1 Kistimonas scapharcae | reverse complement strand
GGGTCATTGATTACTCACTGACCACCCCCTGTTTAAGTTGGAAATTTCAGAAGAGGCGACAACTATGCTGGCACAGGGGGGCAGCGTTTGAGCATGGTTTTAAAATCAGAGGAGGGTGAACTAAAACTTTAAAAAGTCACTACAGTTTCTGTTTGCACAATATTCAGCATGTAGTCTTTACACTAAAAAGGCAGGGTGATTTTTGATACAAAAAAGTCTGTCGGTCTCTACATCATTCGATTCAAAGATATACACGTATCGTTATGTTCACTCTGAATGGCAGTATGCCAAAGCAAAAATGTGTTGTAATGTAATAAATGGAGATATTTTTATAACTAAAAACAATATAAGCTAGTCTATAGCTTGAATGATTGTTTAGGGCATTCCTTGAGTTGTGCTTCGCAGTGTTTATAAGTTGCTTAGTGTGCGTTACCTCTATTTTCACAAGATACTTATGCCAACAAAACTTAAGGTGTTAGCAGGAAGAGCTTCATCGGCAGCAAAATGACAATTGATGTCCGAACTTCATTGAATCTTTTATAAACGGCTATGGATTACCAACGTCACATCCTGGCAGTGAAGTATTCAAGGATGACTAATCCAATGAAGGCAGCGGGCAATATTGGGCAAAGATTCGTTGATAGGTGTGTAGGTCCTGAAGGCTGTTTAGGTTTTGTCTACTATGAGCTTCCTCTCAATGGTGAATGGTCTGATCTAACTGCTAACTTTCGTATCGAGAGGAAAGGCAAAGACCGGTATCTCGTCCTTGAAGAGATTCATGTTATGTAATCCTAAAGTGAACACATTCATGAGTAGTCTCAAATCAGAAAAATATATCCGAACGAATTATCCAGCAATAGCTTCAATGCACTGTGGCCCTTTGTGCGCGGGATTATTCACATATGTGGAGACAGGCCAGAGTTGCAAAAGTTCTGGAGCTAATGGCTGTAACAGTGTCTGGCAAGTGATCAGGTCACTGTCAGTGGATAGCCAGGTTTCATAGTGTTCCGGCTGTAGAATAACGGGCATTCTTTCGTGTACTTTGGCCGTCAAGGGGTTAGCCTCTGTCGTGATGATGGCGCAGGAGTCATAAAAAACGTCGTCTGACGCATGATAGCGTTCCCAGATTCCGGCGAAGGCCATCAGTGATTTATCGCGCTTGCGGATATACCAGGGTTGCTTGTGGTTAGACAACGACTGCCATTCAAAATATCCATTCGCAGGTATCAAGCAGCGACGCTGACGGAACGCGTGACGGAACATGGGCTTTTCCGCGATAGTCTCAGCACGGGCGTTGATTTGTGCCCGTGACAGGTCTTTTAGCCAGCCGGGTACCAAGCCCCAGCTGGCAGTCACACATTCTCGCTGATGATGGTTGCGGATAAGGGTGACCTGGTCACGCGGGGCAATGTTGTAATGTGGTAGCTGGCTGAACTGGAGATCCAGCCCAAATTGTCGGCAGTCCACCTTGTCTGTCAGCAGGGTAAAACGTCCGCACACGGTTAGTTCATTCCTCAGGGGTGTCGTCAATGACAGGGGTGGCATTGAGCCACTCGTTGACCAGCTCCCGAGCGCGGTCTGCATCCGCTATATCGGTAAGCAGCCCCAGGAGATCATGGGCCGGGAGTTCGCCAACGGCACCCTGCAGGTAGGTGCCTGAAATATGGGCATGGATATGGTGGCTGGCCAGCATATCCTGCAGGCCCTGCGCCTCAAGGTGATTCCGGGGGCTGTATATCTTGATCATGACCCTTTACCGCGTGACGGTTTATTGCGTTTTCAGGTAGATCTGCTGCAGTTGGTCAGACAGCATGCGGGCTTTCTCAATCTGCTCAGGGGTCAGCAGTTTGCTGATGTCATCGCGCAGTTTGACCGCCTGCTCTTTTACGGAAGATTCTTTTAACTGACTCAGTGTGGCCCACATGTAAGCAGAGATCATATTGGCGTCTGTCCCTTGGCCGGTGAAGTAGGCTTTGGCCACTTCGTATTGCGCAACCGGATCCAGCTGGCGGGCCGCGTCGGCATAGTGCTCAAAGGCACGGGTCAGGTTTTTCTCGACTCCCAGGCCCTTGCTGTAGGCTTCACCGAGCAGACGCTGAGCCTCTGCGGAATGTGCCTTGGCTGCCTGCTGAAGCTCGCTGACGACTCGCTGCATCTGCTCCTGGTTTCCACTGGACAGCAGCTCGCGTCCCTGACTGATCATGGATTCAAGGGTATTTCCCTGTTCCGCATCCTTGTCCTCCGCGGGTGCGGTGGTGGCGATTGCTGCCAGTAATGCGGCTGCCAGTACCCCGTATTTGACCTGCATCGTTTCCTCGATATTCTTCACGTTATGTACACCGGATTATACTCGCTGGCAGTTTAAAGGCTATGTTTACACAGCTTTTACTGTTGATTGCCTCGGTTACACGAGAAAGCGATAGCGAGCCCTATCCCAAAGCATAAACTACCGCCTACCCCTTGTCAGACGGGGGATGGCAGCATTTACAAAAGCGAAACCAGCAGATACAGAAATCGAATGATCATCTGTTTATAATGCCATCCAGTTATAAATTTTTGAGCGACTGCGGGTTAATGGAGCAATTCGACGATATTCGTCCTTACAGTGATCAGGAAGTTCGACCGATACTGGATCGTCTGTTACAGGATCAACAGCTGCTGTCAGCGCTGGTGCATTTCAGCTATCCCTCCCTGGCGATGTCCCTGGGGGGCTTCCTTCGTCCGCTGACCCGCTTTCTTCTGCAACGCAAGCTCGCCGGTATTAGTGATGTGCGTGGTTTGCAGCACGTGATTGCGCCCTATATTGAGCGTGTCGTGAAAAAAACGACCAGCGACGTAACCTGGACCGGCCTGGATACCCTGGAGCCCGGTCAGTCTTACCTGTTCCTGAGCAATCATCGCGACATTGTGATGGACTCGGCTTTTGTGAATTACGGCCTCTATAACCGAGGTATGGAGACCATGCGGGTTGCCATTGGCGATAATCTGCTGAGCCGCCCGTATGTCAGTGACCTGATGCGGCTGAATAAGAGTTTCATCGTAAAACGGTCACTGGTCTCGTTGCGGGAAAAGCTGGGTGCTTACCAGAAACTGTCTGCCTTTGTGAATCACTCCATTGAAACCGGTCATTCTGTATGGATTGCGCATCGAGAAGGGCGAGCGAAAGACGGCGACGATCGAACCGACAGCGCCATCATCAAGATGCTGTACATGAGCCAGAAAGGCAAAGGTCACACGCTCGGTGAAGTCATGGAGAAGCTGAGGATCGTGCCGGTATCCGTTGCTTATGAATATGACCCCTGCGACCAACGCAAGGCGAATGAGCTGCAGGTCAGGTCAGACAAGGGAAACTATGACAAAGCAGCGGATGAGGATCTCCAGAGCATCGCAACGGGGATTGAAGGCTGGAAAGGGTATGTGCATGTGTCATTTGGCCAACCGCTGGGCGCTGGGTTTAATTCGGCGGTTGATGTGGCGCGGGAAGTCGACAGACAGATCCATACCCTCTATCACCTGCACCCTTCCAACTATATTGCCCATGAGCTGTTATGTGAGCATCAGAGTGGTCAGAAGATACCAGGTTGGGAGCAGCAATTTTCAGGCATTGACCTGAATGAGAAGCGAAGTGCGTTCCACGAGCGTTTGAGTGCTTGTTCGACAGCCAGCCAGGACTGGTTTCTGAAGATATACGCGAATCCTGTGATCAATTATTATCGGGATTTGTCGGGTTGATATGTACAAGCTCTGTTTCTTTGTGCCGGACAGTCACCTTGAACAGGTCAAGGACGCGATTTTCGTTGCCGGTGCTGGCCGGGTGGGTGGTTACGATCAATACTGCTGGCAGTGTGAAGGGGTGACTCAGTTTCGTCCCTTAGCCGGCAGCCAGCCCCACTGTGGTGAGACCGGTCGCCTCGAAGCCGTACCGGAAGTGAAGGTGGAAACGGTGGTTGAGGATCATTGTCTGTCAGCTGTCATTGAGGCACTACGCGCTACCCACCCTTATGAGCAACCTGCGCTGGAAGCCTGGCCAATCACTATTGTTTAACGGTTAGATATTGATAATTGCAGGTCTTCCATATGTACCGGGAAATGGTTATCCCGCCGGTCGATGAAGTATTGGGTCAGGCTGGCTTTGATGGATGAGAAGGCGAGTTCCCGCCAGGGAATGTCTGCTTCTGAAAACAGGCGGGTTTCCAGGCTTTCTTCGCCGGGTGCAAAATTTGTATCTTCCAGTTCGCCTCGAAAGATCATGTAGACCTGATTGATATGAGGAATATTGAAGACTAGGTAAAGTTCCGGCTGTTTGACCCTGGCTCTCGCTTCTTCCCAGGTTTCCCGCAAAGCGGCCTCACGGGTGGTTTCCCCGAGTTCCATAAAGCCGGCAGGGAGCGTCCAGAGCCCGCGGCGGGGCTCAATTGCCCGTTTGCAGAGCAGGATCTGATCATTCAGCCAAGGCAGTATGCCGGCGATAATCTTCGGGTTCTGGTAGTGGATAAAGCCACATTGACGACAGATATAGCGCTCCCGATTGTCCCCATCCGGTACGGTCAGCTCAACGGATGCTCCGCAATGGCTGCAATAATTCATGACGCGATTACCTCGACTCTCCCCTAATCAACAGTCTACCCTCCGTGAAGAAAGGATTGAACCTGGAGGGGGGATATAGCGTCTAAGGAAATAATTGGCCTTAATATTGCTTTTCTGATGGAGGATGGTTGTTAAAGCGATTTGTCGCTGGAGAATCGTGGGAACCGGGGATATAGTAATCTGAATGTATTGGAAAGCAGGATGGCTTTTCCGGAGTCACAACGAAAGGCAAGGATGCATGCCGGATTATGTTGAAACAAATACGAAATCAGCTGATAGAACACACCCCCAGGGATCTGGCCGTACCGCTTCCTGAAGCGGCCGTTTTGATTGCCCTGACGGATAATACCCACAACCCTGAGATTATTCTGACCCGCCGCTCTGCCCGGCTCAATACCCACAGTGGTGAGGTAGCCTTCCCCGGGGGCAAGCGCGATCCAGAAGACCGGGATCTGCAGATGACCGCGCTCAGGGAAACCCACGAAGAGATTGGTGTCCCCAGTGATTCGGTAGATGTTCTGGGTCGTACCGGGCAGGTGATTTCTCGCTTTGGTATTAAGGTCACGCCTTTTGTGGGGCTGGTCCCGGAATCCATAAAATTACATGCCAACCTGGATGAGCTTGATCGTGTTTTTCGGGTTCCTTTAGCATTCTTTCTGGAAGCTGAGCGCCTGCGTACCGATGAGTTACGGTATAAGCAGCAATCGTTTTTTGTGCCGGCCTGGCAGTATGGGGATTACCAGATCTGGGGCTTGACGGCCATTATGCTGGTGGAATTCCTCAACGTCGGACTGAATGCCGGCATTCCGCTGGACGTGCCGCAGCAGCGTGGGCAGCGTGTCGAGGGTGGTATCTGGCGCAAGCAGGCGTGAGTTCCTTCTCGACCGTTTTCCGGTAAACTCCTTCCCCGAGAATAATAATCATCCCTTTACGGGAGAGGCTTCCTGCATGATTTATCGCCTGGGTGAACGCTGTCTGGATGTACGTGGTGATGACTGGTTTGTGGCCGACAGCGCCCGTGTCATTGGTGCGGTCGCGCTGGAGAATAATGCCAGTATCTGGTTCAACGCCGTAGTACGTGGTGATAATGAGCTGATTACGGTAGGTGAGAATAGCAATATTCAGGATGGCGCTGTGCTGCATACTGATCCCGGTTTCCCGTTGACGATAGGTCGGGGGGTAACGGTTGGGCACAAAGCAATGTTGCATGGTTGTGAGATCGGGGAGTATTCCCTGGTGGGGATCAACGCAGTGATCCTTAATGGTGCAATGATTGGCAAATATTGCGTCATTGGTGCCAACGCACTGATTCCGGAAGGCAAAGTCATTCCCGATTATTCGGTTGTCATGGGTTCGCCCGGCCGGGTCGTCAGAACGGTCACCGATCCTCAGAAGAAAATGCTGGAGCTCTCCAGTGCCCATTACGTCCAGAACTTTCAACGCTATCAACGACAGCTGGTGGTTGATGAGCGTTTTTCCTCATGATGAAACTGCGCGATTACCTGGTTAGCTCTCCCTGTATTGCCGTATGTAAGCTGGATGCAATGGAAATATGCACTGGTTGTGGTCGTCACATCCGCGAGATTCGTGATTGGCCTGAACTCACCCGAGAGCAGAAGCTGGATGTACTGACGCGTGCGCGGGAAAGAATGGCCTCAGGAAATATGGGGCAGCCATGAACGTGGTTCGTCGGTCGGTCTGGCGACACCGCTTGTTCTGGTGGGTGGGGCTTGCCGCTTTGCCTGTGCTTGCCGTACAGGGGCGGTGGGTCAGGCGTAAGACACCCCGCCTGCCGGAGGCTCGGGGAGAGTGGCGGGGCAGTGCAGGTAGCGGGAGCATTGTCAGGCATCTCTATCTACTGGGAGAGTCCACCGTTGCTGGTGTCGGGGTTGACTTAATGCGCCAAGCTCTGGCGGGTCAGTTGGCGAATGCATTATCTGCTGAAAGTCGTGCCAAAGTGAGTTGGCAGGCGCTGGGAAAAAATGGTCTGAAATGTGAGGATTCGATCTCTGAATTGTTACCCTCTTTTCGGCAGGCTCAGGAAGATGCACCTGCCAGCCTTATGGTGATCGCGCTGGGTGTAAACGATACAACGGGTCTCACCAGTCAGAATGCCTGGCGACGTCAACTTGTACACATGCTGGAAGAGATTCGTTCCGTCACCGATTGTCCGGTTGTCTTTGCAGCTATCCCCCCTGTACACCTGTTTTCTGCATTACCACAGCCACTGTCTACAGTGTTGGGTGCGCGGGCGCGACTGCTGGACAAGGTATTACAGAATGTCGCTAAAGCACATTCCCGGGTCTTTCATATGAACACGGTCTTTCATTTTCAGCCCGATTACCTCGCTTCTGATGGTTATCACCCGTCAGAGAAAGGCTATCGATTGTGGGGAGAGCAGTTGGCCCGCCAGATTCATGCAGCGGGCCTTCTGGAATAGCTAGAGGCTTAGGATGGCTTGATCGGAGGATAAACGCGTACGGAGCGTACCCGGTTATCCCGAATCTGTAGAATTTCCATGCGATAACGGCCACTGATGGTGATACAGACCGATGTGTCGGGAATTTCTTCGAGATGTTCGGTCACCAATCCGTTCAGTGTTTTGGGGCCGTCTACGGGCAGGTGCCACTCGAGTGCCTTGTTGATATCCCGAATGGTCGCGGTGCCATCAATAATGAATGAGCCATCAGGCTGAGGGGTGATGTCGCGGTTGTTACTGGCGACGTCAGTCGTGAATTCGCCGACAATCTCTTCAAGAATATCCTCCAGTGTGACCAGTCCCATGACATCGCCGTACTCATCCACCACGATGGCGGTCCGGCGTTTTTCTTTCTGGAAATTGAACAGCTGGGTATGGAGCGGTGTACCTTCCGGGACAAAATAGGCATCGCGGGTCTCATTCAGCAGGGCGGCGCGATTGACTTCGTCCAGGCTCAGCAGGCGGGCCACTTTACGCATGTGCAGGATGCCGACGATATTGTTGATGTCCCCTTTGTAGATCGGTAGCCGGGTGTGCTGGGCGGTGCGCAGTTGTTCCAGTATTTCATCAATATCATCTTCGATATCAATACCCACCACTTCGTTGCGGGGGATCATGATGTCGTCGACGCTGACCTTTTCCAGGTCCAGAATGCCCAGCAGCATCCCTCGGCGGGTGCCGGGAATCAATCCGCCGGCTTCGTGAACCACGGTGCGAAGTTCTTCCTGGCTCAGTTGGTCCGTCCCTCCTTTGGATGTATCAACGCCCAGGCAGCGCAGCAGAACGTTTGAAACCCCGTTAACAACCAGCACCAGCGGGTAGAATAGCTTGAGTAGTGGCTTGAGAATCAGCGATGCGGGAAACGCGACTTTTTCCGGGTGCAGCGCGGCCAGTGTTTTCGGGGTGACTTCACCAAATACCAGCACAACCAGGGTCAGGGTAAAGGTGGCGATGGCAATACCGGCATCTCCCCAGATTCTGACCGCCACAATCGTGGCGATGGCTGATGCCAGGATGTTCACAAAATTGTTGCCGATCAGGATGACACCAATCAGCCGATCTGTTCTGTCCAGCAGTTCGCTGGTGCGTTTGGCGGCGCGGTTGCCGCTCCTGGCCTTATGGCGTAACCGGTAGCGGTTCAGCGCCATCATCCCTGTTTCAGAACTGGAAAAAAATGCAGAAAGCAGGAGAAGTACAACAAGCGCTCCCAGCAGGACGCTTAGCGGTGCTTCGTTCAAGGGAATCTATACCTCTGTCGGTGGGGTCAGGGAAAACATGCTGGCGCTCGGCCGGTGATGTGTCGAACGTGTGCCACTTGTGCAATTGTGGCACCACGGGGGTGGTTCAGTACTGCTGCTCGTGTGGGTCATAACCATCCTGGTGGATTTTGTATTTATACCTGCGATTTTAGCCACGGTTGATAATCATATCCAGCATGAACTTGCTGCCGAAATAAGCCAGCATCAGGCAGGCAAAGCCGGCCAGGGTCCAGCGGATGGCGGTTTGGCCGCGCCAGCCGAGGATGTGTCGACCGGTCAGCAGAATGCCGAATATGCACCAGGCCAGAACCGACAGCACGGTTTTGTGAACGACATGCTGTGCAAACATATCGTTCAGATAGATGAATCCAGTGGTGAGTGACAGGGTCAGCAGAATCAATCCAGCCCAGAGAAACTCAAACAGCAGTTTTTCCATAGTCTGCATGGGAGGAAAGGCCTTGATCAGGCTGGCTGGATGGTGGTGTTTGATCTTGCTTTCCTGCCAGGCCAGCAATACAGCCTGAAACGCAGCCACGGTCAGGGTGCTGTATGAGAGAATGGAAATGATGATATGGAAGATCATGCCCGGCTGGGTGGACGGAATAATATCTTCCGGTCCACTGAGCAGGAGCGAGCAGCCGACAGCCGCGATGGCAATCGGCAACAGACCGATCAGCAGGTTTTCCACCGGCTTGCGCAGGCTGCTGGCAAGAATGATCAAAATGATCATCCAGCTGCTCAGAGAGCCTACCGTATAAAAATTCAGGTTGACGCCATTGGGGGTGTGAATAATCAGGTAGATGCTTAATGTCTGCGCCAGCGCACCGGCGAAGACCAGTGTCTGTACCAAGGGGCGGTGAATGTCGCGTCCTCGAAGACGCCCCCACTGGCAAAGGGTGCCGCTGATATAAAAGGCGATGGCCAGAATGCTGGAGATGGCGATGTTCATTGCTTCCATAAACCTGTCTGAACCCGCAGAGTTTCGCATAAGCGGTCGTCGCCGTGAAGGGTTCGATCGTGCATGCGGTGATGGTGTGTTCATAAAATGGTCATTTTGCTGCCAAGATTGGAGGGGGCGCTTTTTTGGGGAATCGTCCCGAGGAAACCCACAAAGTTGTCCACAGAAGTTGTGGGTAACTCATGTCCTTGCCCGGTTGTCCCATTTTTATGCACGGTATTTGGGAAAACACGGGGTAGAGGTGGTGATGCCGGTAGCATTGCTGCGTTATAATCGATCAAATAACCGTTAATGGTGCGCGAGAACCAAGGATCGCTGGATGTTTGAAAATCTTTCTGATCGTCTGTCGCAAACGCTGCGCGATGTGACAGGCAAAGCCAAACTGACCGAAGACAATATCAAGGATACCCTGCGCGAAGTGCGCATGGCCCTGCTGGAAGCCGATGTGGCGCTGCCGGTGGTGAAGGATTTTGTCAACCGGGTCCGTGAGCGTGCGGTCGGTCAGGAAGTAAGCCAGAGCCTGAACCCGGGCCAGATGTTCGTCAAGATCGTCAATGCAGAGCTGGTCGAGGTGATGGGCGCGGCCAATGATGAGCTGAACCTGGCCTGCCAGCCGCCGGCGGTCATTTTGATGGCGGGTCTGCAGGGTGCGGGTAAAACCACCTCCGTAGCCAAGTTGGGTAAATGGCTGAAGGAGCGGAAGAAGAAATCCGTCATGGTGGTCAGTGCCGACGTGTACCGTCCGGCCGCCATCAAGCAGCTGGAAACCCTTGCCGGCGAAGTGGGTATTGATTTCTTCCCGTCGACCATCGAGCAGAAGCCTGTGGATATCGCTAATGCGGCGATTAATGAAGCACGCCTGCGTCAGAAAGATGTGGTGATCGTCGATACCGCCGGTCGTCTCCATGTCGATGACGAGATGATGGATGAGATCAAGGCGCTGAACGGTGCGATTAGCCCGATCGAAACCCTGTTCGTGGTTGATGCCATGACCGGTCAGGATGCCGCCAATACTGCCAAGGCGTTCAATGACGCGCTGCCGCTGACCGGTGTGATCCTGACAAAGGCAGATGGTGACGCCCGTGGTGGTGCGGCGCTGTCGGTTCGTCATATCACCGGCAAGCCGATCAAGTTCCTGGGTATGGGGGAAAAGACTGATGCCCTGGAGCCTTTCCACCCTGATCGAATTGCCTCCCGTATCCTCGGTATGGGTGATGTGCTCTCCCTGATTGAAGAAGCGGAACAGAAGCTCGACAAGAAAAAGGCTGACCGACTCGTCAGCAAGCTGAAAAAAGGCAAGGGCTTTGACCTTGAAGACTTCAAGGACCAGCTGCAGCAGATGAAAAACATGGGTGGCATTGCCGGCATGATGGACAAGCTACCCGGTATGGGAGGCATGGGTGCGATGGGGCAGATGGCCCAGCAGTCCCAGGCGGGCGACAAGATGTTTTCCCAGATGGAAGCCATTATTAACTCCATGACGCCAAAGGAGCGTCGCAATCCGGACCTCCTCAATGGTTCCCGCAAGAAGCGGATTGCCTCCGGTTCCGGTACTCAAATTCAGGATATCAACCGCCTCATCAAGCAGCACAAACAGATGAGTAAGATGATGAAGAAGATGAGTGGTAAGGGCGGCATGGCAAAAATGATGCGTGGCCTTGGTGGTCTGAAAGGGCAGATGCCGGCGGGCATGATGCCGCCGGGTGGTGGTAAGTTTCCGTTCTGATCGGTGTTTAAAACCGGATATTGCGGATCGTGATCTTTAGAGGGGAAGCCTGTAGGCTTCCCTTTGTTGTTTTGTGTGGTGGGCATGACATAAACAATGAGAATGTTGTTGTAAAATCAGGGTGGCTTTCTGAGTTTCTCATATGTATGACTCCAGATAAGTAATGCGAAGTGCTGCTGCGTAAAAAGGTCAGTGATAGAGTTAATGGTATGGTTGTTCATGTTTTTTAGATGCCTTAATAAGTTAAGGCCGTCTATGAGAGTTGGCATACTGCATGGTGTTGTTATTAATACTAGTTGTTGAGTCTTCGCAAAAAAACCGGATTGTTAGTGATTTTCTAAGTATTGCTGTTTTTACTTCACATGTATGTTGTTCATTTCATGGTGTAATCAGTGGATATTGGTGCTTTTTTTTATAAGTCGGGGATCGGGATTTCAGCGGGTAAAGTATTTTCACGTGTTGTGTGTTGGGGTCGAAAAAAAATATTTGCTTTAATATCTGTTGGTATAGTGTGTTCTTTCAGTCGAATGGCTGATGTAGGTGTTAAAAAATGTTGTTCGTTGATGGAACGGCTCATTGCAAAAGAACAAAATAAATCATCGTCTGTGCAAGGCTTTGTTGAGCAATTAAGGGATGAGGTGGCCAAGAAGAAAATCAAGGATTTGCTGCACCTTTCAAGTATGGAAGATGCAGCGTACGTACTGAAAACATTGATTCCTTTTAATGATGATGAGTTCTCTGACTATGAAATGCCTGATTTTATTTCTGTAGAGGAGGAGAGCAAATATATTCTTTATGATAGTGATGATGTTATTGATTCTTTACGTTCTTTTCCAGATGAAATAGAGGCTATTTTCAACCGATATGACCTGGGTAAATCATCGTTAAAACTATTATGTGAAGAAGCGCAGTGCCTTTACCGGTATTTGAGAATGGCTGCGCCCCATGTGGCGCCTTATGGTTTTACCATGCTGAGTTCTGGTGGTGAGAAGGATAGGGAAAGGTTAATAATCAGTAAGCCAAAGCCATGCTCGATTATTTCTGCTTTTAGCCTGGAAAAAAGTTTTTTGCTGCTTTTGGGGTTGTCTTCTCTTCCGGGTGTTATGGCTGCGCCATACCGTCAGGAGAATGCGACAGCGGTTGATGTGTTACCTGCGTCTTTACCGTTGGGGTCAACGGAGCTACCTTTTTCCAGCTTGGGTAAGGAAACGTCTACGCATCATCCTTTTGTTGAGATTGAACACAGGCCTACGATCGAAGAATTAAGAAAAAGTAAAACACTGAAGTGTCCAGCCGGTGATATCTATTTTTCCAGAGATCAAATCGGTGATGGTATTGAACAATGTCCGGATGGTGCGGATGAAAATGTGCTGAGATTGTGTCACGGCAGAGGCTTGATGCCTGTGGCTTGTGGCGCGGATTCTGACGGAAATATCACTAGCGGTGAATATAAAGTTTATCATGGTCGCTGGGTTTTTCATGCAAGGCATAATGAGCAGTACCCGAACAGACGGTGTGTTTATAAAGAAAAGATTCTTGATGGCATTCTTGATTGCTTCAATGGGTGGGATGTAAGTACTCAAAAACCGGTACATAAGGCGATTTCACGTTCTGCCGCCTAAGCTCATCCCCATGTTCCCATTACCGCCTGA
>NZ_BAABFL010000391.1:0-12592 GCF_039540975.1 Kistimonas scapharcae | reverse complement strand
GGCGGTAATGGGAACATGGGGATGAGCTTAGGCGGCAGAACGTGAAATCGCCTTATGTACCGGTTTTTGAGTACTTACAAATGGTGGCGTTACGTAGTTTTATCAATGAATCAGGTAGTTTTTCAATGTTGTTATCAACAAGATCAAGCGTGTCAAGGTTTTCTAAATCAAATATAGGGTCGGGTACTATATTGATAGTACAGGATCGTAATATTAATTTTTTTAGCCAGGAGATAGTATGAATAACTGGAGGGACGTTGCCTGAAAAATAGCCAGATAGATTCAGTGTTTTTCTTCTGTCTAAGAAACACTCGTCTATAGAACCGACACAAAAACCACGGTCATTAATAAAATGTTGATCGTTTGTTTCCAGAGCCCATTCATAGAGTGCGATTCTATCCTTTTTAGGGATTTCCGTGGTAGTAATTTTGAAGCCTGTTACATTTCTAAATGCGCTTTTAGATGCCTTATACCTATTGTGTAATTGATTGTCTTCACTGTTTTCATCTGTTTCCTGAGTGTCTGGCAATGATGGTTGTGGCATGCGGGTTGGGCGATTGATTTCCACGTTAGAAGTCTCAAAGTAAAATCAATCATTATATAAAATTTAAAGTGTGATTAAATAACAGGAAGGTTACGCAAATTACTTTATATAGTTATGGAGGTGTTTTTGATTCCACATCCCATCGGCTTTTTTTTGCTGGGGGTGGAGCTGTATGTTGTAAATCATATGTTTCGACTGTCTCTGATATGGTTTGTTGGGTAGATGTTGAAGGGCCACTTGGATTAAGTTGGTTTAGTTGACTGTAATATGATGCAATACTATTCTCAGCTAATTCATAGTAAACCTCTTCACTAAAAGGTGGATTTCCAGAGAACCTTAATTCAGGTATTGAATTAATGAGAATTCTCCATTCATCCAGATGATAAATGTCTTCGCTATATAATTTTGTTTCATACAATTCATTTATTATTGGATTAAGGTCAATGCCTCTGCCTCTTGTGTCATAAGTAGAAAATATTAACTCTGATATATGTGATGCGAAAAAGAAGACGTCCTGTAGTTCTTTTTTTATGGATAAAAAACGCTGATGTTCTTCCTCTTTTGATTGCTCCGTTTTTCTAGCCTTGCTCTTTGATAGGTTGGCGGATAAATCCTCCAACACAAGAAGTCTTTTGTCTGCGAGTTTTCTATGTATAAAAACTGTATAATGATGGCTGTTTCTTAACATTCGACGTTTTTCAAGGTTATAAGAAAGTCGTGTTATAGCCATTACCGCTTCAAATGGAGACCTTTGTTCCAAAGATAATGCGCGATACTCGTTGTAAAACCCTTTATGTGTTAGCAAAGATCCACCAATGATATCAAAAACAATCATCTTAAAATTCGCTGCATTTAAGGATTCTCTATCCTCTAAAAATTCATGTATTAATCTGCACAAGTTGGTGACTTTTAATAGATCTTCACTCTTTATGTCTTTGAGACACTCTTGAAGTTCTGACGATAAAGTCATGCCTGTTCCCTGTAGGAACTCCGATAAAAGACTTTCGCATTCAGTTAGACAAGCGGCTTGGAATGTTGAGGGTGCTTCCCCGTTAAAAGCGCTTTGGGCCAATTCTTTGGGTGGGAAATAAAGCCTAGAGCCTGTTAAGGCTTGTACATCTTGTTCAGATCGTTCCTCTTTGGCTTGACTGTCAATAGTATCGGTTGGGCTTTGAGTTGATGTACCCGGTCTATCAAATGGTAAATCTCTCTCTTCCTCGTATTCTTCTTCACTCACCCAGCTGTCTTCATCAGATGTTTTATCTAAAGGATCTGTTTCGAAGTCTATAACTGGTTTTTCTTCTAAAACAGTTAACGTTGTTTTAATGCTACTTTTCCACTCTTCATCAATAGGGTTGTCATATAAATATATTGTTGCCTTTGTGAGGCTTAAAACCAAGCCGGATAATGATTTAATTTTATTGTCTACGAGATCAAAAAAACGCAGGCTTAGTAATTGGAATATTTCGTCAGGTATTATTGCAAGTTGGCATGATCTTAATGATAGATTTCTGAGCCAGTTAATCCTATGTAATACAGGAGGTATGTTAACACTAAAATGTCCGGAAAGATTTAGCGTTGTTTCTTTCTCTAAGAAACATTCATCTATCCATGAGATACAAAAACAGCGATCATCTATAGATTCTTGCTCTTTCGGTTCGGATGCCCATTCATACAGTGAAAACTTATCTTTAGTGGGAATTTCTGGTGATCTTACTCTCCACTTTTTTACATTTCTAAATGCGGCATTATAGCTCTCATATTGACTTTTAAGATTTGCTTTTTCTGAAGTATCAGCCGTTCTATGTGTTTCTGACAGGCTGGAGTTTTCACCCTCTTTTGTTTTTGGTAAGGGTGATGGCACTGAAAGGCCTTTAGGAATACGGCTATCCATAATGATTTCTCAAGTTAAACAGGGCTAGGGCTTTTTATCACATTGATGGATTTTTGAAATAACAAGGGTGTCTGCTTTTCTATCTAAAGAGCTGGGTATATTTGGATTATGCTGGCAAGTCATATCTCCATCATGTTTCCTATGCGTCCTCAGTCATAGTAATGTGAGGGGGGTTGGCCTATGATCTGCGCGACTTTTCGTCAATGCTCAATCCCTAATCGGCCAAACCCACCATGCACATCACTCTACGTCAGCTTGAAATCTTCCGGGCTGTAGCGCTTAACCGAAATGTTACTGCCGCCGCAGAGCGCCTGCATATCTCCCAGCCGGCGGCCAGTATGGCGCTGGGCGAGCTGGAAAAACAGCTGGGTTTCCTGTTTGACCGCCAGCAGGGGCATCGCATGGTGATGAATGAACGTGGTCGTGTTCTGTTACCTATGGCGAATGAGGTGCTGACCCGGTCGGCCGAGATTGAACAGCACTTCACCGGCAAGACAGATTATATGGAAGGCACACTAAAGGTGAACGCCAGCTCGACTATCGGCAATAACCTGATGCCCTCCCTGATCGGCCACTATAACCGGGACTTTCCCGGGATTCAGATTTCCCTGTCTATTGATAACACCGGCATCATCGCCGAACGACTGCTGAGTTTTGAGATTGATATTGGGTTTGTGGAGGGGATCTGTCTTCATCCCGATATTGAAACCATTGAGTGGCGTAAGGATGAGCTGTTAATCATTGCTGGCGCCAATCATCCTCTGGCGGGTAGACAGGATTTGCAACTCCGTGACCTGGAAAATGAATCCTGGATTCTGCGGGAAGACGGTTCGGGGACCCGTTCGCTGTTTGATGAACTGATTGCCAGCCGGCTGGGTTCGCCTCGTATTGGCATGTCACTGAATCGTTCAGAAGCATTAAAGCAGGCTGTGCGGGCAGGGCTTGGGGTGGCCTGCCTTTCCCGTCTGGCGGCAGAGATCGATTTGCGACGCGGAGACCTGGTGGTCTTGCCGGTCAGTGATCTGGTGCTGGAGCGTTACTTCTATATAGCTATCCACAGGAAGAAGTTCAGGGGGCGGATGCTCCAGCATTTCATTGATTACATTCAGGCCAGCAAGGATTGATATCAGGAGATTTTCAGGCAGTCAGTGTATGGCAGCCTGATGCCCATAAGTGATATTGATAGGTCATTTAAATGATCGCTATTTCTTATCGCTCAGAGGTATTCCATATACTTGCCCTGTTTTTCGGCAACGGTGCTGATCCATGATAGCTCGAACCCTGAAATTTAACGCGTGAAGTCTTACGTCGGTTATTGAATACATTAACGATGACTAGAGTGATTTTGGCGTAAAGATACGGTTAAAAAATAGCATGGCGGTTGTATCCGATGTGGATACCGGGCTAACAGCGTTAGTGATGCTTTCTTAACCGGTTTGTTTTTCTGACTAAAACGTCAGGAAGGAAGTCATCATGCACCAAGAGCCAATAACAGACTTTATACTGAGTAATAATTAATCGACGCTATGTTATCCAGCCCTGTTGGAGAAAAACGTGTCCAAGAAAAAGGTATTGGTCAGTGCATGCCTGCTGGGTGAAAAGTGCCGGTTTGATGGTTGCTCGTGTACGAATGATGATCTGATTAATGATCTTGATCCGGTTGAGCTGATTCCGGTTTGTCCTGAAGAAATGGGTGGTTTGAGTACTCCAAGGCCAAGGGCCAGGGTTGTCGGCGATCGGGATGATGCGGATGGCCATGCTGTTATAAAGGGTGAAGCCAAAGTCCTGACCCATGAAGGCAACGATGTCACCCATGAATATCTCAAAGGCGGAGAGCGTACGCTGAACGTTGCGGAGAGCTCCGGCGCTGGTCTGGCCATATTAAAAAGCAACAGCCCCTCATGTGGCTGCGGAAAGATATTTACGCACGATTTTGAGTCGCTCAAACTCGGTGACGGTACCACTACCGCTATTTTAAAGAAGGCTGGGATAAAGGTGGTCGACGAGAGTGAGTATCGTGATGCTCTCAATGAGTACAGGAAATAACCACTCCTTCGTGATAAGCGCTTTGCGAAACCGGTTATGTATTATCTTGGCGTCCCCTCATTAATGCGCCAGGCAGTAAAAAGCCGAAAAATACAATCCATTATGCCTACTTTGTAGGGTGGATGAATGGCATTTGCTTCGCGGCAGAGGAATGATTTTAAGGTCAGGACCGTATCAATGACCGTTAAAAAATCGCCGAATCGCCACTGACTTGTGGGACGTTGTTGCAAGCAAAAGCATCTGCCGGAAACCGGCATTCCAGACGATTTTTCTGTCGCGACGGGTTGGATCAGGCAGGTCGCTCCGTTCTGGTGCGTACGTGGTTGAACCTAAGTATTAATACCCATATAATCGCAGCCGCCTTAGAGTCATTACGGAATAAGCACAGTAATGGCCGGGAAGTGTACAGATAATAATGCTGGGAGGCGGCCGGTAAGAGCATCGCCCGCAAGACATTCGGCGATGTGGTACTCGATTAACAGGCTGTGGGGATTCTCACTGTTCATGCAGGCAACGTACAGACACGGTTCCAGACGCGGTAAAGGTGCAGCGGGCATGCCCCGGCCACCGGTTTACCGGGTCATCATCGCCCAGGCCGCAGTGACAGCGTTACTGGTGCTGGCTCTGCTGGCGGTTGACCGGGTGATGGCACTGTCAGCCCTGCTCGGTGGACTGATCTGCCTGCTTCCCAATGCCTGGCTGGTGCGCAAGGCTTTCGCTCACGGTGGTGCACGTTCCGCCCGGCGTATAGTCAACAGTTTCTATAAAGGTGAAGCCGGAAAATTCCTGTTAACCGTTTGCGGTTTTGCTCTGGTGTTTGCCTGGGTTCGTCCCCTGCATCCGCTGGCGCTGTTGGGGGCTTTTGCGGTAGTACAGGCGGTAAACTGGTTTACCCCGGTCATTCTTAAAAGCAGGGTGAGTTGACGAGAGCACGATTATGGCGAGTAGTGGACAAACATCATCGGAATACATCGTTCATCACCTGCAGAACCTGACCTATGGTCAGCTCCCCGCAGGCTTTGAGCGTTACGACGGCAGCGTATTGAGCGAAGCCACCTGGACCATCGCCCACGGCGCCGAAGAAGCGCAGGCTATGGGCTTCTGGGCGTTTCATGTGGACAGCCTGTTCTGGTCGGTCTTTCTTGGCCTGATCTTTATCGGCCTGTTTCGTTACGTTGCCAAAAAAGCAACCAGCGGCGTTCCCGGCGGGTTGCAGAACCTGGTGGAAACCATTGTTGAGTTCGTTGACGGCAGTGTTAAGGATACGTTCCACGGCAAGAGCAAGGTGATCGCCCCGCTGGCGTTGACCATCTTTGTCTGGGTGTTCCTGATGAACCTCATGGACCTGGTGCCGGTTGACTGGATACCGGGTCTGGCGATGCTGGTTGGCATCCCGTATATGAAAATTGTGCCTTCCACGGATCCGAACATCACCCTGGGACTCTCTCTCAGTGTGTTTGCCCTGATCATTTTCTATTCCATCAAGGTCAAAGGCATTGGTGGCTTTATCGGAGAGCTGACGCTGCATCCGTTCAACAGCCCGAACAAAGCGGTACAGGCATTGTTTATACCGGTGAACTTCCTGCTGGAATCCGTCACCCTGATCGCCAAGCCTATCTCTCTGGCGCTGCGGCTGTTCGGTAACCTGTATGCCGGTGAACTGCTGTTCATCCTGATTGCGCTGGTGGGCTGGTTCCAGCTGCCCATGCACTTCCTCTGGGCGGTATTCCATATTCTGGTTATCACGCTGCAGGCGTTTATCTTCATGATGCTGACGATTGTTTATCTCAGCATGGCCCATGAGGATCACTGATTCGTCTCCATGGGAGAGCAGGGCGAAGGGGGTGCGCCCTGCATGGTCACTCAGGGATTTAATTAAAAACCGTTGTTCTAACTTTACTCACACACAACGACACAGTCGGGAGAAAATCTAATGGCATTAGTAGTAGGTATGACCGCTATCGCAGTTGCACTGCTGATCGGCCTCGGCGCCCTGGGCACCGCTATCGGTTTCGGTCTGCTGGGCGGCAAGTTCCTCGAAGGTGCTGCTCGTCAGCCCGAGATGGTGCCAATGCTGCAGGTCAAAATGTTCATCGTGGCAGGTCTGCTGGACGCCGTTACCATGATCGGTGTTGGTATCGCGTTGTTCTTCACCTTCGCCAACCCCTTCATCGGTCAGGCGGCTGCCGTTCTGCAATAAGCTGCAGTTAATGATTGTGTGAGTGCGCGCCGGCCCCGGCTCTCCGGGGTCACGCAAGCGACTCAGCGACCAGGACATTAACTGAAGCGAGAGGTATTGGCGTGAACATCAATGCGACAATAATCGGCCAATCGATAGCCTTCCTCGTCTTCGTGTGGTTTTGCATGAAGTACGTGTGGCCACCGATCATGCAGGCGCTGTCTGAGCGGCAGAAGAAGATAGCCGAAGGACTGGAGGCTGCAACCCGCGCATCCCAGGATCTCGAACTGGCCCAGCAAAAGGCCACCGACAACCTGCGTGAAGCGAAGGAACAGGCCCAGGCCATCATCGAGCAGGCCACCAGGCGTGCCACCCAGCTTATCGATGAATCGAAAGAACAGGCCCGCGCCGAAGGCGAGCGTCTGAAAGTGGCGGCCCAGGCAGATATCGAACAGGAAGTGAATCGTGCCCGCGAAGTACTGCGAGCCGAAGTGGCGACCCTGGCAGTAGCCGGCGCCGAGAAAATTCTGGGTTCGCATATCGATAATGGTGCAAACGACAAGCTGGTTGACCAGCTGGTCGCTGAACTCTGACAGGGGGGCGTGTTATGGAACTGACCACCTGTGCCCGGCCTTACGCAAAAGCGGCGTATGAAGTGGCCAGCGAAAACAGCGCCCTGCAGTCATGGTCAGACATGCTGCGGACAAGCGCAGCCGTAAGTGAAAATGACAAGATTCGCCGGGTGCTTTCCTCGCCGGTGCTGACCAGCCGAGAGCAGGCGGATGAGTTTATCCGCGTGTGTGGCGACAGTCTGGACGAGAAGGGGCAGAACTTCATCCGTACCCTGGCGGACAACAAGCGAATCACCCTGCTGCCACAGATTGCTGACCTCTTTGACCGGTTCAAGGCTGAGCAGGAGCGCACTGCTGATGTGGAAGTCATTTCGGCTTTCGCGCTGAGCCAGGAACAGCTGGATCGTCTGGCGGAAAAACTGCACAACCGGCTTGGCCGCGAGGTGAAGCTGCGTGTGCTTGTGGATAAAAGCCTGATCGGCGGCGTGGTTATCCGGGCGGACGACATGGTCATCGACGGCAGTGTCCGCGCCAGGCTGGCGAAGCTGGCAGACGCGATGAATTCCTAGCTTATAAAAGCTGACGGTTAAGAGGCAGGACATGCAGCAACTGAATCCATCTGAAATCAGCGACATCATCAAGAGCCGTATCGACAGCCTTGAGGTGTCCAGCGAAGCCCGCAACGAGGGCACCATCGTCAGCGTTTCTGACGGTATCGTACGTATCCATGGTCTCGCCGACGTTATGTACGGTGAGATGATCGAATTCCAGGGCGGTGTTTACGGCATGGCCCTGAACCTGGAGCAGGACTCTGTCGGTGCGGTCGTACTGGGGGACTACAAGCACCTGGCGGAAGGCCAGACTGTGCAGTGTACCGGTCGTATCCTAGAAGTACCGGTCGGCCCGCAACTGCTGGGTCGTGTTGTTGACGCTCTGGGTAATCCCATTGACGGCAAGGGTTCGATTGAGACTGAGCTGTCTTCTCCGGTAGAGAAAGTGGCACCCGGCGTTATCGCCCGTCAATCGGTCGACCAGCCGGTTCAGACGGGTTATAAGGCGGTTGACGCTATGGTACCGGTAGGCCGTGGCCAGCGTGAGCTGATCATCGGTGACCGTCAGACCGGCAAGACCGCCCTGGCCATCGACGCCATCATCAACCAGAAGGGCACGGGCATTAAGTGTGTCTACGTTGCGATCGGCCAGAAGCAGTCGTCCATCGCCAACGTGGTACGCAAGCTGGAAGAGCACGGTGCGATGGATCACACCATCATCGTTGCCGCTGCCGCCGCTGACCCGGCCTCCATGCAGTTCCTGGCACCGTTCTCCGGTTGCTCCATGGGCGAATACTTCCGTGATATTGGTGAAGACGCCCTGATCATCTATGACGACCTGACCAAGCAGGCCTGGGCCTACCGCCAGATCTCCCTGCTGCTGCGTCGTCCGCCTGGCCGTGAAGCTTATCCCGGTGACGTTTTCTACCTCCACTCCCGTCTGCTGGAGCGTGCCGCGCGTGTTAACGCCGACCACGTTGAGAAGCTGACCAACGGTGAAGTGAAAGGCCAGACCGGTTCCCTGACGGCCCTGCCGATCATCGAAACCCAGGCCGGTGACGTTTCCGCGTTCGTACCGACCAACGTTATCTCCATTACCGACGGTCAGATCTTCCTGGAAACCGACCTGTTCAACGCGGGTATCCGTCCTGCGATGAACGCTGGTATCTCGGTATCCCGGGTCGGTGGTGCTGCTCAGACCAAGATCATCAAGAAGCTGGGTGGTGGTGTGCGTCTGGCCCTGGCCCAGTACCGTGAACTGGCGGCGTTCGCCCAGTTCGCCTCGGATCTGGATGATGCGACCCGTAAGCAGCTGGAACACGGTCAGCGCGTGACCGAATTGATGAAGCAGAAGCAGTATGCCCCCATGTCCGTCGCCGAGATGGGTGTGGTGTTGTATGCCGCTGACAAGGGCTTCCTGGACGACGTTGAACTGAAGAAGATCGGCGCGTTTGAAGCGGCCCTGCTGTCCTTCGCCAATGCGGAGTACGCCGAGCTGATGGCCAAGGTGAACGAAACCGGTGATTTCAACGGTGAGATCGAGGCCGGCATCAAAGAGGCCATCGAGAAGTTCAAGGCCACCCAGACCTGGTAAATAGCGGCGGTTGCAGGTTCGCCTGCAACCGAATGCTGAGGAACGCATATGGCAGGCGCAAAAGAAATACGCACGCAAATTGCGAGCATTAACAGCACGCAAAAGATCACCAGTGCCATGGAGATGGTGGCGGCGTCCAAGATGCGCAAGGCGCAGCAGCGTATGGAGCATTCCCGCCCCTACGCGGATCGCATTCGCCAGGTGGTTGGCCATGTGGCCAACGCCAACCCGGAGTACCGTCACGCCTACATGCTGGAACGTGACGTGAAGCGGGTCGGTTTCATCGTGGTGGCCAGTGATCGCGGACTCTGTGGAGGTTTGAACACCAACCTGTTCAAGTCCACCGTGCAGTCCATGAAGGAGTGGCATGACCAGGAGATCGAGATCGACCTCTGCCTGATCGGTAGCAAGGCGGCCTCGTTCTTCCGCAGTTTCGGGGGGAATGTTTCCGCAGCCATCAGCCAGCTGGGTGATGAGCCGAACATTGCCGACCTGATCGGCGGTATCAAGGTCATGCTGGATGCTTACGACGAAGGACGCATTGATCGGCTGTTCGTGGTGTACAACCGCTTTGTGAACACCATGACCCAGAAGCCGATCAACATTCAGCTGCTTCCACTGAAGCCGGATGAAGACACCGAACTCAAGCACCACTGGGACTACATCTACGAGCCGGACGCCAAGGCGCTGCTTGATGGACTCCTGGTGCGCTACATCGAGTCCCAGGTGTATCAGGCGGTGGTTGAGAACAACGCCTGTGAGCAGGCGGCCCGGATGATCGCGATGAAGAGCGCGACCGATAACGCCGGTGAGCTGATCAACGAACTGCAGCTGGTTTACAACAAGGCGCGTCAGGCGGCGATTACGCAGGAAATCTCCGAGATCGTAAGTGGCGCTGCTGCGGTATGACCGTAGCCAAGACATTATTTCAGGGTGAGGATGAATCTATGAGTAGCGGTCGTATCGCACAAATCATCGGCGCCGTTATCGACGTAGAATTTCCGCGCGAAAACGTACCCCAGGTATACGACGCGCTGACCGTCGACGGCAAAGATCTGACCCTCGAGGTCCAGCAGCAGCTGGGCGACGGGGTAGTCCGTACCATCGCCATGGGCTCCACCGAAGGTGTGGCCCGTGGACTGGCAGTAAACAACACCGGCAATCCGGTCATGGTTCCCGTGGGCACCAAGACCCTCGGTCGGATCATGGACGTCCTGGGTAACCCCATCGATGAGAAGGGCCCCATCGGTGAGGAAGAGCGTGCCGCGATTCACCGTGAGGCGCCCAGCTATGCTGACCAGGCCGCCACCAACGAGCTGTTGGAAACCGGCATCAAGGTTATCGACCTGGTCTGCCCGTTCGCGAAGGGCGGTAAGGTCGGCCTGTTCGGCGGCGCCGGCGTGGGCAAGACCGTTAACATGATGGAGCTGATCCGTAACATCGCCATCGAGCACTCCGGCTTCTCCGTATTCGCCGGTGTGGGTGAGCGGACCCGGGAAGGTAACGACTTCTACCACGAAATGATGGAGTCTGACGTACTGGGCAAGGTATCGCTGGTTTACGGCCAGATGAACGAGCCGCCCGGCAACCGTCTGCGTGTGGCACTGACCGGCCTGACCATGGCAGAGAAGTTCCGTGATGAAGGCCGTGACGTACTGTTGTTCATCGACAACATCTACCGTTACACCCTGGCGGGTACCGAGGTGTCGGCACTACTGGGTCGGATGCCCTCTGCGGTAGGTTACCAGCCGACGCTGGCGGAAGAGATGGGTGTTCTGCAGGAGCGTATTACCTCCACCAAGACCGGTTCCATCACCTCCATACAGGCCGTATACGTCCCTGCGGATGACTTGACCGACCCGTCGCCGGCCACCACCTTCTCCCACCTGGATGCGACCGTGGTACTGAGCCGTGACATCGCCGCCAAGGGTATCTACCCGGCGATCGACCCGCTCGATTCCACCTCCCGTCAGCTGGATCCTCTGGTGATCGGCCAGGAGCATTACGATATTGCCCGTGGCGTTCAGACCGTTCTGCAGCGTTACAAGGAACTGAAGGATATCATTGCCATCCTGGGTATGGATGAACTGTCCGAAGAAGACAAGCAGACGGTCAGCCGCGCCCGTAAGATCGAGCGTTTCCTGTCCCAGCCCTTCTTCGTGGCGGAAGTCTTCACCGGTTCACCGGGTAAGTATGTTTCCCTGAAAGACACTATCCGTGGCTTCAAGGGCATCCTGGATGGTGAATACGATGCCCTGCCGGAGCAGGCGTTCTACATGGTGGGTTCCATCGACGAAGCCGTCGAGAAAGCGAAGAGCCTGTAATCAGCAGAGTCACTGTCAATACAGGTGAATCGACAGGGGGGATGGCCGGTAAACTAGCCAATCCCCCTGGGAAACTGGCCTAAACTGGAATGTCTGTGAGGCAGAATATGGCGATAACCGTGCACTGTGACATCGTTAGTGCCGAAGAAGAGATTTTCTCAGGACTGGTGGAAATGATTGTTGCTACCGGTTCCGAGGGTGATCTCGGCATCTCGCCGGGGCACGCGCCATTGCTGACGGCGCTCAAGCCCGGCCCGATCCGTGTCCTGAAACAGGACGGGGAAGAAGAAGTGTATTACATTTCCGGCGGCTTCCTGGAAGTGCAGCCTAGCCAGGTGAAAGTACTGGCGGATACCGCCATGCGCGCCGGCGATATGGACGAAGCGGCGGCTCTGGAAGCCCAGAAGCAGGCAGAGCAGGCGCTGGCCAACCAGCAGGGCGAGTTCGACTACTCCCGTGCGGCGACTCAGCTGGCGGAAGCGGCGGCCCAGCTGCGTACACTACAGGCGATCCGCAAGAAGCTTGGCAAGAAGTAGATTTTGAAACGTATAAAAAACCCGCCATATGGCGGGTTTTTTATGTATAGATATCTGATATAGAGAGCGTTGAAGTTGTATCACTATCATCATCTATTGACGAATGATCGAGTAGTGATCGTACATAGGACAATATGACGGACACACAAAATGTCCTATTGTATTCGGCTATAAAAAAGCCTCAACTTTGCGTGAGACCTTTCTACTACCTACTAAAGAGCTTTTTAATACAAAGTACGAGAACCTATACTCTACCAACGTATAAATTGGGTCATGAATCAGATCCGTTGATTACGTATATATAACAGTCAACGATCATGGTTAGGCTATGCATTTTGGATTATGGCTGTTA
>NZ_BAABFL010000390.1:0-12489 GCF_039540975.1 Kistimonas scapharcae | reverse complement strand
GCGTTTTGTGCAAAAACTGTACTCTGTTGCCAAAAGTACGGCCAGCTTGCTCACATTCCCAAGGTTAAGCGGGATTTAAGGGAAAACATTATTCATAACAGAAAGCAATAAGAAGTGCTGTGGCACTTAACCAAATAAATGAGTAACGCGGTTCAACACGTAGAATTGTCACTCGGAAAACGAAAAACCTGCCTGAGGAACCAAACATCTACCGCGCTTGTCCAACTCACTGTATGTGCAAAAATCTTAACTTTTACCCCAAAAGACCAGCCTCTCAAGGCGTCCGTTATTTTCCGGTAGAGAGTCAAGATAACCTACGTCATTGGAGAGTATTACATGCAGAGAAAGAAACTGTTTGTCGGCAACCTGGATTTTTCGGTCACCGATGAAGACCTGATGGAGGCATTCAGCCCCTTCGGCACCATTGAAGAAGCCCGTGTCATCACAGACCACGAGTCAGGGCGCTCCCGGGGGTTTGCCTTCGTGACCTTCAGTACGGAAGAGTCCGCTGAGTCAGCCCTCACCCTGGATGGACAGGCACTGAATGGGCGGGATATGCGGGTCAGCATTGCCACCGAACGGAGCAAGAATGACCGCGGCAATGGCGGCCGTGGTGGCCCAGGTGGACGCAAGCGGTTCTAAACTCGCTTGCCCAATGACCAGAAAGCCAGCCTGACAGGCTGGCTTTCTGGCATCCTAGCTATCTACCGTCAAACACAGTTACCACAACACTCACCGACATCGGCATGCCCCATGCCGACCGGTTCACGGGGTGGTTTCACCGATTTCTCTTTCACCACCAATTCGCCCAGCTGATCCCACCGATAGGTCGGCCCGTCCACACAGACAAGGTCATTGGCCACATAGCAATGGCCACACAGGCCAACCCCACAGTGCATACGACGTTCAAGCGATAACCAGATATGCTCCGCAGGATAACCCTGTCCAGTCAAATACTTACAAACCGCTTCCATCATCCCTTCCGGACCACAGCAAATCACATCATCAAAGGGACCATCCTCTGCCTGGATACGATCCAGGTTACTCATCAGCTCACGTCCCTTGAGATATTCCCGGCTAGCGCCGTCCTGGTTATCCACGGCCTCATAGAGGCGGCAGTTTTCCCGCCACCTGTCTCGCTCCTGGCGCATCACCAGCATGGCTTCGCTGCGGGCACTGAAGTAGACCACAGGCGCTGAGCCCTGTGCAGTGAGCGCATCAATCTCAGCCGCCACCGGCGCGAGTCCGCAACCACCGGCAATCACCAGCACCCGACGTCCGGCCAGATCAGGCCAGCCTTTGCCAAACGGGCCACGGGCACCGAGCACATCACCGGGCTGACAGGTGAAGAGTGCATCTGTCAATTTACCAATCTGGCGGATCAACGCATGAAAACGGCCGTTTTCGTCGGGCATGCCGGCATACGTAAACGCAGCCTCGCCCTTGCCCGGCACTGTCAACATAAAGAATTGCCCGGGACTCACCTGGGCCGGGTTGCCCACACTGGGCAACACACCCTCGACCACCACCGGTTCAAAGGTGAAATGATCAATTTCCTCACCGTCCGGGTAACGGTCCACCAGCCGAACGGCGACAGGGGTTAAATCAAACATGTGCGATCTTCTCCATGACTGAGTGCACTCCAATGGATCCGGGACAGGTGGCTTCACAGCGACCACAACCGACACAGCCAAACCGTCCCATCTTGCGAACAAAGTCGCCAGAGAACTTGTGGTACCAGTAACGGGCGACCCGACGGCCTGCCGCTGACGTTGGGTTAGCGCCACTGGCCTCCTTCTGGAAGCCCTCCATCAGGCAGGAATCGTGGAAACGCTCACGGTAAAAACCCTTTTCGGTCTTGATATCCCGCGTTGCGTAACAGCTGCAGGTTGGACAGGTCTGACTGCAGCCGGAACATCCCAGACACTTGCGCGCCAGGCTGTCCCAGACATCGTCCGGAATCGCCCGGGCGTTGATGCGCTGGATGCCGTTGATGATATAGGTGTCATTCGGGAAAGCGGCCCGGGCATGCTCACCGTTCATATCGCGCCAGTAGCGCCAGTGGGAATCCGCTGGTGTCAGGTTCATACCATCAACAGCGCCATGCCCTGCCGGGCTCGCGCAGATTAACCACCAGCCGGGCTGATCACCGCCAATGCTGGGCATGGGCGCCAGGATCAGGTCAGCCCTGGCTTCATCCACGAGCGGTCCGGCATCAACCGTACTGCAGAACCCGTTTTCACACGGGCTACTGCAATCAATACCGACCAGCAGGGTATCCTTGCGGCGTGCCTGATAATAAGGATCATCCTGAAAATGCAGATCCTGATACGCCAGCGCCGTGAGATCACAGGCTTTCATCCCGAACAGAACCTGCGGCTCAGAGGCTGGCCGGGATGACCGGAATGTCTCACCGTCGAATTCGAACAGATGTTCCCTTTCAGCAAAAAACATCGACTTGGGCGACATCACCGGACGCAGGGCCGGATCAAACGGGGTCACATCGCCACTGACAACTTCCTGCCAGCTGCCGTTGCCGGTGGCATCCTGCACCGGCTGCATGACCCGGTAGCGCATCAACAGCCAGTCACGCAGGTGCTCGGGGCGTTCCAGCTCATACACGTACATGGCAATCTCCCTGTTCACGCAATACCTGGATCGGTTTCGGACGTTCAGCCGGGTCAAGTGGTTCAACCCGTACGGCACAGGCCTTGAGTTCCGGCATCCGGGTGACCGGATCCTGGGCATCGTTGGTCAGCTGGTTCGACGGCGTATCATCAAAGTGGTAAGGCATACTGACCAGACCCGGCGGCAACTGATCGGTAATCACCACGCGGGTTTCGACATAACCACGGCGGGAACGGACCCCCACCGGCGCATTGTTGAACAAGCCCTGGTTGGCTGCATCCTGGGGACTCATGAACAGCAAGCCCATCGGCGTTTCACGTTCGAGCAGCGGCGACTTGCGGGTCATGGAGCCACAGCCATAGTGGAAGTGCAGACGGATCGTGGTCAGGAAGTAAGGGTATTCAGCATCCGGGTTTTCTGCCGGCGGCAGATAATGCAGTGGCATCAGCCGGGCCTTGCCATTCGGGAAGCTCTTCTGGTGCAGGATCGCGGTACCATCAGGCGAACGACTGTCGCAGGGCCACTGGAGTCCACCGTGCTGCTCCAGACGCGGATAACTCATCCGGCTGTAAATCGGCATGAGCGCGGAAAATTCATCAAACACCGCTTCGGCGGATGGCCAGTCAAAGCCTTCAGCCCCAAAGGCTCGGGCCAGTTTGCCAATGATCTGCCAGTCAGGCAGACAATCACCAATCGGATCAATGGCCTTACGGATACGCTGAACCCGGCGTTCACAGTTGGTGAATGTGCCATCTTTCTCGGCAAAGCTGGCGGCTGGCAGGATGACATCCGCAAACCGGGCGGTTTCCGTCATCGCCATTTCCACCACGACAAGGAAATCCAGTCGATTGAGCACCTTGGCAACCTGGTTCTGGTCCGGATCAGTCACAACCGGGTCTTCCCCGAAAATCATCATGGCGTGGAACTGACCGGACAGGGTGGATTCATTCATGCCCAACGAGGTCATGCCCGGCTTATCTGCGACTTCACAACCCCAGGCACGGCTGAATTTTTCACGCATGGCCGGATCATCCGTGGACTGGTATCCCGGATAAACGCCCGGCAGCGCACCCATGTCACAGGCACCCTGCACATTGTTCTGGCCACGCAGGGGGTTAATGCCGGTACCGGGACGCCCCACATGCCCACAACTCAGGGCCAGGTTGGAGATCGCCATCACATTGTTGGTACCACTGACATACTGGGTCACACCCATGCCATAAGCGAGGAAGGCCGCCCGGGCATGGCTGTAGATGCGCGCCGCCTGAACCAGTTGATCTTCCGGCACCCCGGTAATACGGCTGACCACTTCCGGCGGATATTCTTTGACATTGGATTTGAGCAGATCCAGGTGCTGGCAATGTTCATCCAGGAACGCCCTGTTTTCCCAGCCTTTCTCAAAAATGATGTTCAGCAGACCATTAAGCAGCGCCACGTTTGATCCCAGGCGTAACTGCAGGTGGACATCTGCCAGACCAGCCAGCCGGGTCTTACGGGGATCCACGACCAGCAACAGAGCGCCGCGCTCCTTCGCCTTGATAATCTCACTGCCAATAATGCAGTGGCTTTCGGTCGGATCACAGCCGAACACGACAACGACATCGGCCTTTTCAATATCGCCGATACTGTTGGTCATGGCGCCGGAACCCAGCGTCCGCGCAAGCCCGGCTACCGAGGGGCTGTGACAGATACGGGCACAGTGGTCGATATTGTTGGTTTTCAGCACTGCGCGGGTAAATTTCTGGATGGCGTAATTGTCTTCGTTACTGGCCCGGGCACAGCTGATCGCACCCACAGAGGTCGGGCCATGCTCTTCCATGTGGTAACTGAACTGTTCATGAATCAGGCTAACGGCCTCTTCCCAGGAAGCCTTCCGGAAGCTGCCGTTCTCCTTGATCAGCGGTGTGGTAATCCGGTTCTGCCGGTCAACACCGAAGGCGCTGTTCCAACCCTTCGAGCAGAGGCGGCCTTTACTGACGGGATGGTTCCGGATCGGCTCAACACCGATGATCTGCTGACCTTCCGTGCGCAGGCCAAGACCGCAACCCGTGCCGCAGAACGGGCAGATGGTCGAGGTGGTTTTGATGCTCATTGACATAGTCACCTGAGTTTGAAGATGGTTGCATCCCTTCGTCACCGCCAACTCCCACCCGCGCCCATGCGCCGGTCTTTTTCAGGTGACTTTGGAATCTTGCAGGCGTGCGAGTGCATCGGACAGTACCCGAGCTGATCTGCGTCAACGTCGTCCCGATACGCGACGTATGATGCTACCGTCGTGTAGTAAATGGATTGACTTAAAACAATAGTTATCGTGTGGGCATATCGCCACCCGGATTCAGGTGGCGATCATCAGCAGGCAGGATAAATCAGGCGAGTTCTTCGTCGAGCAGCATTTCAGGGTCTTCCGGCATGGTGCCGAGCGGACGACGCCAGCCGAGTTTTTTCTCAATGGCGCTGATCATTTGTCCGGCGATATCCTTGCCGGTCGCATTCTCAATACCTTCCAGACCCGGTGAGGAGTTCACCTCCAGCAGCAATGGCCCTTTACGGGAACGAATAATGTCAACACCAGCGACCTTCAGCCCCAAAGTCTTGGCGGCCTTGATCGCCAGCTTACGTTCGTCCGCCGTAATCTTGATCACCGAGGTGCTACCACCCTGGTGAACATTGGCGCGGAATTCACCCGGCGCTGCCGTACGCTGCATAGATGCCACCACCCTGTTGTCGATGACAAACAGGCGCAGATCCTTACCGTCGGCTTCCTTGACGAATTCCTGCACCAGCAGGTTCGCCTTCAGGGACTTGAACGCACCGATCACACTCTCCGCCGCCTTGCGGGTTTCTGCCAGAACCACACCACGCCCCTGGGTGCCCTGCAGCAGTTTCACGATCAGCGGCGCGCCACCCACCATATCGATCAGGTCAGCGGTATCGATCGGAGAATTCGCAAAACCGGTGGTCGGAATATCCAGCCCGCTGGACAACAGTAACTGCAGCGAAAACAGCTTGTCACGGGACATGCTGATGGACTGCGACGAGTTCAACGGATAAATGCCGACACTTTCAAACTGCCGGGTCAACGCACAGCCATAGAATGTCATGCTCGGACGAATACGCGGAATCACCGCATCCAGGTCATTCAGGATACGACCGCCACGGTAATGAATTTCCGGTGTTTCCGCATCCAGCTTCATGTAGCAGTGTTTGATGTTCAGGAACTTCATCTGGTGGCCGCGTTCTTCACCGGCTTCCAGAATACGCTGGTTACTGTACAGGTCAGGATTGCTGGCCAGTACACCGATCTTCAGGCCGGTGCTCTTCTGCTCATGCTTGCCATACAGCGCCCGCACCTCATCGTTGGTCCGGCGGCTACCATAACGGTGACTTTCTGACGGATCCACCAGCATACGGCCACTCATGGCTTCACGCCCCAGCAGCATGCGGTACCCCATGGAATCGCGGTTCGCCAGCGTCAGCTCAATATCCCAGGTTTCCCCGGCAAAATCCAACGGTGTACGAATCACATAACGCTTCTCCGAAATACCCGTGGAACTTTTCACCAGGCGGCGATCCACGATCTGCGCTTCACAGCGGACAACGGTGCGACGCTCCTTCTGAATAGGGTGAATCTCAAAACTCACCCAAGGTGTGCCACCGCGGGAGAAAGGGTGGATATTGAACGCATGAATGGAGGAGGTCTTGGCGCCGGAATCCACCCTTGCCTTAATGGCGGGGATGCCTAACGCCGGAAAGGCACACCACTCTTCACTGCCAACAATGATCTTGTCCGAATCATTTTTCAGCATTGGATACTATCTCTCAAACGACCGGCGGCTCCCGCCTGCCGGTTATGAACAAAAAAACACCACCGCCCGCAAAACATCGGTAACAGGTCAACTCGGTGTTGATCATGATGGATCAAAGTGACAGTAGCATGTCTGGATACTTCCGTACCCATTAAACCGTCTTCTTTAAAAAGATAAAATATAGTACAGCGTTTCGCCCGGCAGGATGCCGGCGACATTAACGAATGACCCACTGTACGACAGATACACTCTATCCAAACAAAAAAACTCCCGCTAAACGGGGAGTTTCCGCAGTTTAACCGAAACCGGTCGATAGTAAATAATAGTTCTTAAAAAAATCTCCATTTAATTCTCATCCGGTGCGCGTTTTCCCCTCGACTGAATGATGGCGTCCCGCCAGGGGCGCCAAGCTGGCCGGTGCATCCCCACGCGTACCGGCCAGGCTCCGTAACCCCTTAAATTCAGGCAGTCTGCGGTGCTGCCATGACGGTCTCCTCGTCTTCCAGACCCAGCCGCTTATCCTGCTCGCGCTGGTGCGCCATGATACGACCGTAGTTCTGGTTCAGGTACTGCAGGGTCTTGACCGCTGCCACGAAGAAGACCGGCATAATCAGGACAATAATCAATACCGGGAATGACTTCAGGATATTGGGGTCCGCATTGATCAGCAGGAACACAATGGGCAGTGCAGTCAGCAGCAGACACCAGAACAGACGGAACATTGGTGATACGTTGGCCTCAGCATCCAGCTCCTTGGTGGCAATACCAGCCAGGGAAGCACTGCAGAAGCTGGCCTGGGAACAGATGGTGGTGATTCACCCCCGTCGCGGCATTCAGATTCCGGAAGTATCCGTAGAAAACCAGCTGACACTGCTGGAAGTTCGCCGCCCTATCGAAGCCGCCTGCGTGGAACTGGCTGCCCAGCGCGCGACATCAGGACAGAAAAAGCGCATGCTGGCGCTGGCGGAAGGCATCCTGGCCTGTTCTGACAACAATGATGATGAAGCCTTTCTGACTTATCTGCGTGACATTCATCACCTGTTGGTCGAAGCGGCACGGAACGAATACTTTATTAAAGCCATGAGTCCGCTGCAGGGACTTTCCCGCCGCTTCTGGTTCCTCAACAAGGAGCTGGACACCGGCCACCCCGCCAACCTGCATGCGGACATTATGCGGACTGTTGCCGCCGGGGATAGAGACAACGCCCGGGAAGCCTCTGATGCGCTCATCAGCTACCTGACACAGCAGGCAAAAGATAAAATCGGCATGTAAGCCATCGCACATTCTCCCGGTTACCGGACTGACCTCGTAACCGGGTATGTCCGCCTATCCATTCGTACCATTCTTATAACGAGCTTGTCTTTGGTACATTCCCACACATTTCCTAGACTTCCCGCCTAGTGGCTTGCCTGCAAGCCATCAAGTCACAGTGAACGGTCACGACGGCATGACATGCTTGCATGTGTTTCTGTTCACTCTCAGCTAATGATCTTCACGTTTCTGTACACCCCTTGTCATTCCTTCTCACTCAGGAGTGTTACCATGAAGTTCTTACGCTATTGCTTTATCTGCCTAATGCCGCTCCTGGCACTCACAATATCGCCAATACAGGCAACTGAAGGCGTTTTTGAATACACACCCACAGATGAACATATTCTTGCCAGTACCACCGAACGGGCGGATGTTTCCATCGATTTTCTTCCTGGCACCGCGTTTGTCGCCTGGATCGTCTCCCGGGATGGCGAAACCCAGAAAGTCCATGATTACGGCACCTATGCTGTCGGCGGACACTGGCAGGTGAGCTTGCCAGTCAATTCACGCATCAAGGTGGGCATCCAGGGCTTCGGCCCCAAGCATTGCCGGTACTTTAGCGTGATCAAACCCACCTCTGGCACGATCAAGTTCTGGGGCGCTTCCGATCACTCGAAATATTCCATAGAGGGCGATGCCGTTAAATATGATACGGAAGAGACCACCTTCCAGGGCTGTTCTGATCCATAAACACCGCAATAACAAGAAATAATGAAACAGGTAGTACTAAGGTGCTGCCTGTCACCCAGATGCATGGAAAATATTATTGAGAGGAAGCAAGAAATTGGGAAAAGGAGAGGAGAAAAAGAGGATAAGCTGACACATCCCTGTGCCATGTTTCACTCAAAGAGAAAGGTCTTAGCCATCTGCTTTGAGTGTCGTATCGTATAAAAAACAATCGACTTATATCAGTCGCATTTAACGTGTCATCACTTCGGTATATTCGGATCAGGCCTCGGGCATCGAACGCTGACGCCAGACCACTGCACCAAGAATCACACAACCGCCGATCAAGGTCGTTAAAGCAGGAATCTCCTTCAGCCAAAATGCGGCGACCACCATCCCGTACAGCGGCTCAAGGGCTGTAAGCAGAATCGCCATGGTGGCTGTTACAACAGCCATGCCACGAATAAACAGTGTATGGGCCACTGCGGTTGCCAGCACACCCAGCACAACTAACCAAAACAGTGTATTACCCTCCAGAGCAGGCAATACCTGCCAGGCAACCGGTGCAAGCACCAGTGCAGCAACAGATGTCTGCCAGAAAGAAACCTGCACAGGAGAATACCCCCGGATCAACTTTCGATTAGCTATCTGCAAAACCGCAAAGGTCAATGCGGCCAGTAGCCCCATACCAATGCCACGATATAACAGGCCATTGGCGCCTTTCAGGTCAGCAACCATTGCTACTCCCGCGATCACAGCCGCTCCAGCCACCAGGTCGCGACCGCTGATCCGGCGACGATCCACCAAAGGCTCCAGCAAGCTTGTAAAGATCGGCGCCGTTGTAAAGGTCACCAGGCCAACCGCAACACTGGTCAGCACAATGGATTGAAAAAAGGTGTACCAGTGCAACGACAACAGAACGCCTAACCCCGACATGGCCAAGCCGTCCCGATAACGCCGAAGCCGAAAGGAAATACCAGTCACCATCATGAAAAGTCCCAGTGTCAGTGCGGCAAAGAATGTTCGGCCGCCAGTCGTGACCAAGGCATCCAGCGCAACGTATTTCCCTATGACACCTGACAAGCCAAACAGCACAATAGAAAGATGCAACCCTGCCAGTTCGTTGTACGACTTCACCACCATACCCATCACTCCGTTACTACGTTCCTGCCAGCAGGCTGTGAAAAATCCGCCATAACGACTACCTTAGATCACATCTATAATGCTCAGGGCGAAATCGCTACGTTGATAATTCTGCATGGGGAAAACCAGTGTTCAACATCAATGTAAAGATTAAACCAAGTACAATTCATGGAAACGGGCTGTTCGCTGATGAGCCTGTCAAAGCTGGCTCTACGGTTTATCAGGGTAATGCAGAACTTGACCTGATCATTTCTGAAGAGACGTTTTCTGCTCTTACAACACGAGAGCAGCAGTTTATCTCACAGTATGGGGCACATAGCAGTCTGGATGATCAGTGGCACTTACCCCATGATCATATACGATTTTGCAACCATTCTAACAACCCCAATTTAAAACTCAGCTACCCGGACAAAAACTCACACAGCTGCCACATAGTCGCTGTCCGTGATATTGCGGCTGGAGAAGAGCTTCTGCAAGATTACCGGGAGTTTGAAGAGCTGAGAGAATGCCTGCAGGATCTATAAAAAAAACAAAATCATATCTTTTTTGGTTCTACTTACAGTGAAGTGCAAAAAACACTGGATATGTTTAACCTAAAGAAGCTCTTACCCCCCCAACACCTGTTATAAAAACAGTAAAACGAACAGGCTGTTAAAGGTTTATAGCGCTCACTTATGCATTACCTGCAAGGCAGGCTTCCATCATTTTTTTTGCTCATCAACAGAAAAATATATCCATTTACCTGTACTGTTTTTTACCGGACAGTTACTTCGCCATCTTTAACATCCTGAGCGAATCGCCGTGGAAGAGATCAGCTATTTATACGAAGAAGACTTTGAAGAGTCCTCTCGCAAAGAAAAACAACGTCGACGTCATGCCGAATACGAGAAAAAACGCAAGCGTGCCGAGCTTCACCTGGAGCGCCGCCGGCTTCGCGAAATGCTGGATATGGATGACCTGGACTTTAGCTGGTAACCCGTCTTTGACGACAATAATAACCCGCTCTCAGTAGCGGGTTATTCATGCACGCTGAATAACCTTCCTATTTACTTATCATCCATTTTACAGGCATTCCGGCCCAATAAAGGTGCTAGTCGCCGCGAGATAGTATGCCGGTTTCGGGCAAACAACCGATACACCCCGTCCGCCACAATCCTCACCAGTGGCCAACGTAGTGGCGCTATCCAGATCCCTTTTCCAACCGCTTCCCAGGCCGCCAGCGTGGCATCCACACCTTTGACAATGATGCCGTCCCCTAATCGCGCATGGATGAAGCAATCAAGTTCCTCCGGATCCAACTCCGGATAACGCTGCGCAAACCCGTCACTATGGATATCCACCAACTGCAGTTGCCCGGCCTGGTTAAGATTCGACAGATGATTAATTTCGCGCAGACACAAAGGACAGTTGCCGTCATAAAACAGTGTCACAGGTAGTGTGATATCCGATCGTTTCAGCGCCATAGCCCGTTATCCTTATATCCGTCCCTATGTACCGCGATGCATTGCCTCTCGCCTACTCTGACGCCCCCGCCCGAAACACACAAGAAGCGACTACACTACAGCCGTTACGCAGTGACCAGCATAGTCACTATTGATTCCCGTAGATAGCCGACAATATGCCTTCACACCTGCCCTCTGTTTTCCCGTGAGCCTCCCGGGAGGTCATCATGCATTACCTCATTACCCCGTTATTTCTTATATTCTTCGTGCTTGTTTCAGCCAATGCATTGCATGCATGCGCAACAAATACAACAGACGCAGCCAAACAAAAAATCCTGCCACCCGATATCCCCTGGCACGGTAAAAGTGAGCAGTATACAGCCTCAGCCAGTGACCCGTTTATCACAAAAGCGGAAGCTACCGATTACCGGGAAACCGGTGATTATCAGGATACCGTTGACTGGCTGAAACGACTGGCGGCCAAAACCGATGATGTCCGGATCATCAATCTGAAGGAGAAAACACCGCAAGGTCGCACCATGGTCATGGCGGTCGTCTCCACCAGCCAGGACAAAACCCCCAAGGGACTGCAAGACAGTGGCAAGCCAACCGTACTGATTGAGTCAGGCATACACCCGGGCGAAGTCAATGGTAAGGATGCCGGGCTGATGTTCCTGCGTGATCTGACCGTCGGCAATAAATACCCCAACCTGCTCAAGAAAGTGAACCTGTTGTTTATCCCGTCAGTGAACCCAGATGGTGATATGCGACGCAGCCGTTACAGCCGGATTAACCAGAATGGGCCCGACGTCACAGGCTGGCGACTGAACGCCAACAACCTTAATCTCAATCGCGATTTCACCAAACTCGACAGCGCCGAAATCCGTAATGTTGTGAATGTATTGGATACTTGGAATCCAGATTTTTTCATGGATGTCCACTCAACCGATGGCATCAACTACCAGTACGATGTCACCTATTGCGATAACGGGAATGGCTGGTCACCTGCCGCCAAGGACTGGATGGACAAAAAGATGACTCCGAAAGTCTATAAGCAACTCAAGTCCATGGGGCATATCCCGAATGTCTGTATCAGCGCCAACGACAATAATGACCTTTCACAGGGCTACTACCCCTACGCCAGTGATCTCGCACGTTTTTCCAACCAGTACGGAGATATCCGGGGCATTCCGAGCATTCTGATCGAACTGCACGCACTGAAACCCTATAAACAACAGGTGCTGGGCAACTACGTGCTGTACAAAGCCATCCTTGAGAGTGTTGCAGCAGATCCCAAAGGATTAAAAGAGGCTGCGGAACGCGATCAAACCCTGCGCCCGACCAACACCACACTCACCTGGAAAACACCGGATAAAGTGCCGGAGGTTCAATTCAAAGGCGTTAGCTATACCTGTCAGCACCGATTTAAAATGTCCACCTTTCACCGATCCAAAATGACCTGTGTGAGATGATAATCTAATCAGATTATCGTA
>NZ_BAABFL010000389.1:0-12151 GCF_039540975.1 Kistimonas scapharcae | reverse complement strand
GGCTTAATCCCGACAGATCTTCAGCTGATCAACTTAAGAAAGCGGCTTGAGTTGGGGCGACAACTATGTTGACAAACACCGTTACGAAGATGTCTTTAACTTCGTAACCACTCTCAAAGCCTGTATCCATGGTAACCCATAGTCGCATTCTCAATCGGCAGGTACTGAGTCAGCACCTGCTGGTGACGCTCTGTCAAAACAGCCACTTCATCTAAAGAAATGATGTTTGTGGCGAAAAATCAATTCACTGACAAAAGCAACCCTGCACTTAATCATGTTCACGCTTTAATCCTGGAGTAAAACATTGAAACGTATTCCCGAACCCTTTCGCATTAAAGTGGTTGAACCGATCCGAATGACAACACTGGCAGACCGCCAGAAGGCGCTTAAAGCGGCATACTACAACCCATTTCTTCTCCAAAGTGATGATGTCTACATTGACCTGCTGACAGACTCCGGTACGAGTGCCATGAGTGATAAGCAGTGGGCCGGACTGATGCTGGGGGATGAATCCTATGCCGGCAGTCGTAACTATTCCCATCTTGAAAAACGTGCACGGGAAATATTCGGTTATCGACACATCATACCTACACATCAGGGACGTGGTGCCGAACAGGTTCTGTTTCCCTGCCTGCTGGAACGAATGACAGGGGATAAACCAGTATTCATCTCCAACTATCACTTTGATACCACCGCAGCCCATGTAGAACTCAATGGGGCTACAGCGATCAACACCCTTACACCATTCGCCCTAAAGACCACCACTTATTATGACTGGAAAGGCAATTTTGACCTTGACGCCCTGGAGCAGACGATTCGGGAAAACGGCGCAGAGAATGTAGCGGGCATCATCATTACTGTCACCTGTAACAGTGCAGGCGGTCAACCAATCTCAATGGCCAATATCAAAGCTGTCAGCAGTATCGCGAGCAAAAATCAAATCCCCGTCATCATTGATTCCGCACGCTTTTGTGAAAATGCCTGGTTCATCAAACAACGGGAAGACGGCTATCGTAATCAATCGCTCAAAGCGATCATCCATGAAATGTACAGTTATGCTGATATGTTGACGCTGTCAGCCAAGAAAGACCCCATGGTCAATATTGGTGGATTACTGTGTATTCGCGATGATGATGAATTGTTCCATGCCTGTCAGGTCCGCTGCATACCAATGGAAGGCTTCGTGACCTATGGCGGTCTGGCTGGGCGCGATATGGAGGCAATGTCTGTCGGACTCGAAGAAGGTACAGATGAGGAGTTACTGAGCTATCGCATTGGCCAAGTCGAATACCTGGGTGAGCGGCTTCGAAGCAGCGGCATCCCAATCCAGTATCCAACCGGTGGTCATGCCGTCTTCGTCGACGCCGCTATGATGTTGCCACATATTCCTGGAGACCAGTTTCCTGCTCATGCACTGGCGAATGAACTCTATCTGGAAAGTGGTGTGCGCAGTGTAGAAATTGGCTCGCTTTTGCTTGGCCGTCATCCAATCACGGGCGAACAAAAACCCTCCCCCTTTGAACTGTTGCGCCTGGCAATACCACGGAGGGTTTACACCAATGACCATATGGATTACATCGCAAATGCATTAATCGCTGTCTACCAGCGCCGTGACAGCATAAAGGGGGTAACGTTTGAGTATGAACCCCCCGTTTTGCGCCATTTCCTCTCGCATATGAAACCCATTGAGTAATCAGAGACTACCGGTATTCACTCGCTTCTGCTAAACCCGAAAAGCTTGACGCTTAAGATATAATCCAGCATGAACTCTTCATTCTAGTGAGGATGTGTACAATACGCTTTTTCTAACTGTGTCCTAACTGCAACGTAACCTATCATCACCAGTACAGACGCTTCCTCAATGAGACACAAATACACGACAATAAGTAACTCTGCTTTACATGCCAACGAAAAGAGCGTTCGATTGCATGGGCTCATGCAGCTATACCGTTGCCACTCCATGGAGGGTGGTTCATTTCAAACAGGCAAACAGCACCCCCTTCGAAAGTGCAGTATTTCCTATTCGTCAGTACTCTGCTCACACAAAAAGAGCAAATTCATTTGGAATATTTTTTCATTTATAGCTGTTTTTATTGTGAGCATGAGACCGCTTCCGAGGCAATGCCTTCAGAAAGTTTCAATGCCACGACTCGTGCCATCCAAATATTTTTAGCTAGCAACAAAGTAGGTAAAGTCAATACTATTAACATAGGGTGTGTACATTTTGGGTCGTGTTATCGGTCTACTCACTTTAATAACACCATGAGGCGGGTTCTTATATTTGGCCTTGTATTTTCCAAAGGTTGATCTCTCCCTGAACTTAACTGCCGTCGCAACCAAACTGCACCCTGAGTATTTCAACAAGGTCAATAGATACTGCCATGACACCAAGACTCATCGACGGTTTTCGCCAGCTTATCGCCCTCCCCTCCATCAGCTCCACCCGCCCGGAACTGGATCAGGGCAACCGTGCCGTCATTGACACCCTGGCGGAATGGTTCAGCGCACTGGGCTTTGCCTGTGATATCCAGCCACTTCCCGGCCAACCGGGCAAGGCCAACCTGATTGCCACACTGGGCAGCGGCCCCGGTGGTCTGGTACTGGCCGGGCATACCGATACCGTGCCCTGTGATGAGTCACTGTGGCGAAGCGATCCCTTCACGCTGACCGAGGCTGATAACCGGCTTTACGGCCTTGGCGTCTGTGACATGAAAGGCTTTTTCCCGCTGATCCTTGAAGCCATTCAAGACCTGAAAGCCAATCAACTCCAGCAGCCGCTGATTATATTGGCCACCGCTGATGAAGAGTCTTCCATGAACGGTGCACGGGCGCTGGCGGCCGAAGGGAAACCCAAGGCACGTTATGCCGTGATCGGTGAACCTACGGGCCTGCAGCCGTTGCACATGCATAAAGGCGCCATGATGGAGCGCCTGTCGATTACCGGACAATCCGGTCATTCCAGCGACCCCTCTCTGGGGCGGAATGCCATGGAGGCGATGAACGACGTCATCAACCGTATCCTGTTGCTGCGGTCCGAGTTTCAGCAGCGCTACAACAATCCGGCCTTCGCCGTTCCCGTTCCGACGATGAACCTGGGCTGTATCCACGGCGGAGACAACCCCAATCGGATTTGCGGCCACTGCGAACTGGAATTTGATGTCCGCATGCTACCGGGTATGAAGCCGGAGGATATCCGCCGGGAAATCCTCAACTGTGCGTCACTTGTCGCTAAAGAGCGGGGCGTCACGGTATCGCTGGAACCTCTGACACACAGCATTGATGCGTTCATGACGCCAGCTACCTCCGACCTAATCAAGACCTGCGAACAACTGACCGGTTACAGTGCCACCACCGCTGCATTCGCTACAGAAGCGCCGTTCCTGTCCGCTCTCGGCATGGAAACCGTCGTCCTCGGCCCCGGTGATATTGCCCAGGCGCACCAGCCGGATGAGTACCTGGCACTTGACAGAATCAAGCCGACGATTGATCTTCTCAGACAGTTGATCAGACGCTATTGCGTGTAACCGGCACAGCAGCATTTTCCGGACAACGGAACCCGGACAGAACAAACGATAGAAAACAGGGCGCACCCGTGGACACCTCAACCAGCGACTACGTGAAGATCTTCCGGCAATCGTCACCGTACATCCACGCCCACCGTGGCAAGACGTTCGTGATCATGCTCAGTGGTGAGACCCTGGCGGACACGCACTTTGCCAATATCGTCAATGATATTGCGCTTCTGAGTAGCCTCGGTGTACGACTGGTACTGGTTCATGGCGCCCGCCCGCAGATCAACCAGCGGGTGATGGAACGCGGACTTAACTGCCGCTTCCAGGGCACCCAGCGTGTCACCAGCAAGTCGGTGCTGGAGTGCGTCAAGGAGGCCGTGGGCAGCCTGAGGGTGAAAATTGAATCCCAGTTTTCCATGGGGCTGATCAACTCGCCCATGCACGGTTCACGTATCCGTGTTGTCAGCGGCAACTTTGTCACAGCCCGTCCACTGGGGGTTGTCGACGGCATTGACTTCCTGCATACCGGTGAAGTGCGCCGCATCGACCAGCAAGCCATTGTGCAGCAACTGGATCAGGGCAATGTCGTGCTCCTTTCATGCCTCGGCTATTCGGCGACCGGCGAGGTATTCAATCTGCCCGTGGAAAATGTGGCCACCAGCACCGCTGCACGACTGAATGCGGAAAAGTTGATCCTGTTCAGCAACCAGCCCGGTATCCTCGATCATGATGGCCGGATACTCCGGACCATGCGCCCTTCCATGGCCCGTGAATGGCTGGAAGTCATGACGGACCAGGAAGGCATACGGTTACTGTCCGCGGCCGTCGAGGCCTGTAACGCCGGCGTTAACCGCAGCCATATTGTCAGCCATGCCGTCGACGGTTCACTGTTGCAGGAACTGTTTACCCGTGAGGGTGACGGCACCCTGATCACCCGGGACATGGATGCCTATGAACACATTCGTCCGGCCAACATCAACGACATTGGCGGTATCATTGCGCTGATACGGCCGCTGGAAGAGAAAGGCGTACTGGTACGCCGCTCCCGCAAGGCACTGGAGCGTGAGATCAGCCGCTTCACCGTTGCGGTACGTGACGGTATGATCATCGGCTGCGCCTCACTGCTGCCGTTTGCGGATGCCACATCGGCCGAGCTGACCTGCGTTGTGGTTCATCCGGACTATCGCAATGGTAACCGTGGGGATATCCTGCTGGAACAAATTGAACAGCAGGCTGTCCAACAGGGTATTACGCATCTCTATGTATTAACCACACGGACAGCTCACTGGTTTATTGAACGCGGTTTCACCCCGGCGCCCCTTAGCGCACTCCCCGAAGAGAAGCGCGCCCTGTACAACAAGGACCGGAAATCCAAAGTCTTTGTCAAACACGTCGCCATGACCAGTGAGGTTGCCATCGCCCAAGCGGAGTAACAGATTGCTATGGTTGTGATTCGGCGTTATGCCACCCGTTTTTTGATTCCCCTGCTGCTCGCAGTGGCAGGTCAGGGCTATGCCGCTGCCACTGAGCAAACCGACAGCGCCCTGCCGATTTTCCGCTTCAACGAAAACCAGTGGTTTGAGCTCTCCATTACCACGCAGTCGCGCCCCGAAACCGCCTTTGACATTGAAGATGAACAAAACCGCGAGCGAATGAAAGATCGCCAGGAAAACGAGAAAGGCCGCGACAATATCTTTCCGGATGAGCTGGAGTTCATGAACGAGCTGCGCCTGCGTTACCAGTTTCGGTTCAAGTAATGGCCTTCTAGTCCGCGACCTGTATACATTGCAACCGCCGGTCAAACTGTGACTTATACTGCATGCTGGCATGATGCATAAGGCCCACGGCACCATAAAGCTGGGCTTGCAATTCATGCATCAACATCTTGTAGCGAAGCATGGCAGCGGCGGTTCTGACCAAAAAGTCCCGGTATTCCGGTGACGCTTTATCCAACGTAGCCTGTTCGGCGGATAATGCCTGCATGGTATCCAGCACCTTCATCAGCCGCTTCACATTTTTCACATAATCTGGCCCCAGGTGTTTGGCCTGCCGCCGCATGGCTAGCCAGTCATCGACTGACAATGAAAGATTGTTGTTTCCCTCAGCATTAATGCGTTCCTGCGTAGCCTGATTACGCTTCCGATTACGTTTATTGTTAATCGCCGTCGTGACTTTCTCAGCGACATAAAGAAACACATAAACCGCTGCCCACACTGGTGACAAGATGGGCTTGATAAACGCGGCACCGACGGAGCCACCGGACGTCAGGCTGGCTGGCAAAGAGATTACCCGGTCAACCAGTGCATAAAACTTGGCCCGAACCCAGACCAAACCCATCAGCTGTAGTCGGGACCGCGCATAACTGATCAACAGATCCCGCCCTTCCAGTGTTGCCTGCACCACCTTGCGCCGCACTTTGTTGGACGTCACATTGTGATCCTGCGGTGTCTGATTTTGTAAAGCAACCGCCTCAGCAATACACTCCCGGATACGACGCGAGCTGGCATTCCCTGGTTCCTCTTTCACAACGGACTGAATCCAGCCGAAATTGTCTTCCTTAGGCAAATACCAGCGCCCCCTGACAGAAGAATGGCCGGCAGCCTCATTGAACAGCGCCCCCACCTGCTCCGCGGGCATCTCCTTGAACGGCTCCCAAAGTGGTGTGAACTGTTGCTCAAACGTGTCATTAAGCGCCGTGACTTTCTGGACACTCGCGACAATCATCTGGTCATAATCACGGACAGCCTCCCCAAAACGCTCTGAGTGTGCTCGTGCCACTGCCTGCAACTGCTGGAAACGCACGCTGTCTTTGACACTGTCACCCGCCGTCACACCCTGCTCGGACAACGCGTCAGTCTGCTGTTTCATATCCAGCATCAGGTTTGCCATGCGGGTTAAGCTGCGCTTTCTGGCAAAGTATTCAGTGCTGTCCAGCAATCGCGTGACCGCACGGTGTTTGTCTTCAGTAATCCGGTTGCCCGGCAGGGATTCAGTAAACCGGAGAAAACGCGTCGTTTTATCGTCCTCATCGTCTTCCACGGCATCCAGTAACGCAATATCCTTCAGTTCACGGCTATCCAGATGCTCTCCTGACCGGCAGGACAAACGGGCCACACCCGCTTCCACCCTTCGCAGCCTGATCTTATTCAACTGGGTTCTTATAGTATCCATCAACGCGCCCCAGCCTATCTGGAGCAACTTGTAGGCCAGCTTGCTGCCAAAATAAACCGCTGTGCCAATTCCGCCTGTCGTGACACCTGTCACTATGGCAAAGGTCAACACTTCCACCACTTCCAGCCCGATAATTCGCTTGTTGCGTTGCCCCCAGCGCTGAATACGTTTTACAAAGTCACTGCCGAATTTCAGAAAACGGTGATTCTCAACCTGGTAGCGAATCAACCAGGCATCATCGCTGTCACACCGATAGTGTTGCGAAGGTTCTGGTGTGGGCAAGCGCGGTTTATTATCGGGCCTGGGTTTAGTCCCCTCATTTATCCCATCGTTTTCTGCGTCTTCGATCAGGCCCATATGCCGTAACCGGTTCTTCAGCTCCATGACATGCTCAAGCGTGACATCCGATTCACACTTAATGCTGACTGCATGACTGGCCATGAGATCATCCAGCACGGCAACGGATTCCGCTGTCGACACACCGGTATGCGCAACCATCGCTGAAACAATGTGCGGTTTGAAACACAGCTCAACAAATCCACTGGGCAGCGGTTTATTGAGCGCAATAAATGCATAGGCCAGCCGCGTTACCGATCCATTCACCCGTTCATCAATCTGCTCAACAACCGCCCTGTCGATCGCCTTGTCCGTTGACACTAGCCTGCCACGCCGATCAAAACGACACACGCCGGCGGCCACAAACGCACAGGCAATTCTGAAATGTTCCGGATCACTGAGTTCAACCGACGATTCATGCACCAGGCTATATGGGTTCACCGAACCCTCGTCATCATGAAGGCTGGCGATATAGGCCTTAAACATTTTCAGCCCAACCTCTTCCCGCCGGCGGCGCCGGAACAATCGCGAGAACCAGGTGCCAAGCCCCTGTGTATGGCTAACGTGACGTCCGGAGGGAAGGCTATTCAGGAGATGCCGGACAGAACGGCTGGACAGGGCTATGTCCGCCTGCCTGGACGCGGTGATATCCCTGAGGGTGGCATTTTTCTGGCAAAGCCGATCCCAGGTATCCTGAGAGAAAACCCGCGAAAACCTGACTGGACGAATACCATCTAAGGGCGGCATAACCGATGACTGTCCCTGATACCCCGGGTCTCGCCATAGCCCCCATCCTGAGTGGCCAGAATGACAAAACCCTGATGAAAATCCTGTTACTCAGAAAAGTATAAGCGCTGCGGTACCCGACGCCGCCTGATCAGAACGTTCAGCCGGAGCCGGTCAGGGAAGGAAGTAATAGCGTGTCCGCTTATTGCAAAACCGATTAAGCGGAGCGGTCCAGCACCAGGTAGCTGTAGGCCAGCGCGTCCTCGTCATCGACCACGAGGTCTTCCCGCAGGGTTTCCTGCCATTCGGCCGGATCCAGTTCAGGGAAGAAGGCGTCGCCGTCAAAGCTCCGGTGCACTCGGGTCAGATAAAGGCGCTCGGCTTTGGGCAGGGCTTCACGGTAGATCTGTTCGCCGCCGATGATCATGAGTTCTTCACAACCGTTGATCAACGCCACATCTTCCGCCAATGAGATCGCTTCATCCAGGCTGTACACCACGGAAATCCCTTCCCGCTGATACTCGCGGTCACGGGTGATCACGATATTGGTGCGCCCCGGCAATGGCTTGCGCAGGGAGTCAAACGTCTTTCGCCCCATGATGATCGGCTTGCCCATGGTGACCGCCTTGAAATAACGGAGGTCACCCGGCAGGTACCAGGGCAGTTTGTTGTTAATGCCGATGGCGTTGTTCTCCGCCACTGCGGCAATCATGGCCAGTTTCATTGAATCGTTTCCCCCAGGAAAATCACTGCCACATCAGGGCTGGTATACGCCTACATTATCATGTCCGGCGTCGCGCAGGTGCATGGCATGCAACTGGCTCATAACGCCTTTTTCGCAGTAGAGCAGGTAATGGTTGTTGCGATCCAGTTCCGGGAAGCGGGTCGCCAGCTGGTAGAACGGAATGGTCAGCACGTCATGACCGGGCAGCGTGAAGGGTTTGATCTCTTCTTCGGTCGGGTGGCGAATATCAATGATGACTTCGTTCTTGCCAACCTCGTTGACCACTTCCACCTGTTCACGGGTCAGGTCATCGGCGATGATGTCATGCACAGAAACACTGCGACGGTTCTGTACCGCGGCATCAATCACCGAGAAATCAAATTTCGTTTCTTCGTAAACAATACGCTCCGGCTTGGCGCAGGTCGTCGGATTCTTGGAAATGACTGCGCAGTATTCAGGAATATTCTTGGCAAATTCTTCGGTGCCGATACGCGCAGCAATATTAATAATATCCTGCTTATCCATGGCGATCAGCGGGCGCAGCACCAGCATGTCGGTCACAGAATCGATCACTGCCAGGTTATGCAGCGTCTGACTGGAGACCTGGGCAATCGCTTCACCGGTCACCAGCGCCTGAATATCCATTTCTTTGGCAACAGCGGTCGCAGCACGCAACATCATCCGCTTGAGCACCACGCCCATCTGGGAGTTATCCACATTGGTCAGAATCTCTTCCACCACGCCTTCAAAGGGAATGGTGATAAACCGAACCCGATGCGACGCGCTGTATTTGCTCCAGAGGTAGTAAGCGACTTCCTTCACCGCCAGCTCATGGGCATGACCGCCAAGATTAAAAAAGCAGAAATGGGTGTTCATGCCGCGGCGTGCAGTCAGGAAGCTGGACACGGTGGAATCAAACCCACCGGAGATCAGCGACAGTACCGGCTCCTGGGTGCCCATCGGGTAACCACCCAAACCGTCCAGGCGACGCTGCACCATAAAGTAGCGGTTATGTTTGATTTCCAGCTCAACACGGACATCCGGATTTTTCAGCTTAACGCCCGCCGACTCAACACGCTCCAGCAACCCGGCACCGAGAAACCGTTCCACCTCAATCGAGGTGAACGTATGGCTGCCGGAACGGTGCACCCGCACAGCGAAGGTTTTGCCCGCCAGCGCGCCGGACCAGGCCGCCACGGTTTTCTCCAGGAGGTCGTCAAAGTCCGTCAGCGGGTATTCCGCCACTTCCAGCACCTGGTGAATGCCGGAAATGCAGCAGAGGCGTTCCGCCAGCTGCTCAATATCCTGCCGGTCGGTGAGCTGCGTCTCTACATGAATGACATCCCAGGTGCCCGTCGCCGTTACCTGTTCATCCAGCGGTTTGCAGACCGTGCGGATATTGCGGCGCAACTGTTTCACAAACCGTTTGCGGACTGGTGAACTTTTAATGGTGATTTCGGGGAACAGTTTGACAATAAACTTCATCAGGGAGTCTTCAGTAGTAGGTGCGCGTTTTCAGTGCCTGTGAAAACAGCATCGGCAGGCGAACAGGGAATGGAAAAAGACGATGCATGGTTAGTAAGACCGCATAGTAAATATCCCCGCTGAAATTTTCCAGCTTTCAGACATTTCGGGGTGGGATTAAAGGGTGTAGACTGACTTCCGCTTGCCAGCGCAACGGTTTTCCCTTATACCAGCTGCCCCGCTTCGGGTCACGGAACTATCGGAAAAACCAGCCGCGCACCAGTTCAGGTCAACAAAATAAAAAGATGCACCTTTTTGGTTCACGCAGCACTGACAAAACGCCCGGGAACCGCAGATGCACCCTTTAAAGACACGGACTGAGGGGCAAACACCAAACTGGCACACGCCTTGCTATAGCCAGTCCGAGCCTGGTTCGCATTGCTTTGGCACGCTGTGTCGCCAACGGAACGAACAGACGCATACCGCTTGAGACCCGATCCGGACACTAGCGGTCGAGATAAACCCGGAGGAATAAGAATGTCTGCCAAGACCACTGCCCTGATCAAGGAAAATGACGTCAAGTGGGTTGACCTGCGCTTCACCGACAGCCGTGGTAAAGAACAGCACGTCTCCATGCCCACCAGCGAGATCGACAGCGAGTTTTTCGAAGTCGGCAAGATGTTTGACGGTTCATCCATCGCCGGCTGGAAAGGCATCAACGAGTCCGACATGATCCTGATGCCGGACGACAGCAGCGCCGTTATCGACCCCTTCACCGAGGAGCCGACCCTCAACCTGCGCTGCGACATCGTTGAGCCCGCCACCATGCAGGGTTATGAGCGTGACCCACGTTCTGTCGCCCGTCGTGCAGAAGAATACCTGAAGTCCACCGGCGTGGCCGACACTGCCTTCTTCGGCCCTGAGCCCGAGTTCTTCGTCTTCGACGACGTGAAGTGGAACATCGACATTTCCGGCGCGTCCTACGAAGTGAACTCTGAAGAAGCTGCCTGGTCTTCCAACAAGCAGTTCGAAAGTGGCAACACCGGCCACCGTCCGAAGATCAAGGGCGGTTACTTCCCGGTTCCTCCGGTCGACTCCCTCCACGACCTCCGTGCTGCCATGTGCCAGGCCATGGAAGCCATGGGCGTTGGCGTTGAAGTGCACCACCACGAAGTCGGCACCGCCGGCCAGTGTGAGATCGGCACCCGCTTCAACACCCTGGTGCGCAAGGCGGACGAAGTCCAGATCCTCAAGTACTGTGTCCACAACGTCGCCCACGCCTACGGCAAGACCGCAACCTTCATGCCCAAGCCTCTGGTTGGCGACAACGGCAGCGGCATGCACGTACACATGTCCCTGAGCAAGGACGGCAACAACCTGTTCGCCGGTGACGGCTATGCCGGCCTGAGTGAGACCGCCCTGTACTACATCGGCGGTGTCATCAAGCATGCCAAGGCCCTGAACGCCTTCACCAACGCCTCCACCAACGCGTACAAGCGTCTGGTACCCGGCTTCGAAGCCCCGGTTATGCTGGCCTACTCCGCCCGTAACCGTTCCGCCTCCATCCGGATTCCTTACGTGAACAGCCCGAAGGCGCGTCGTATCGAGGTGCGTTTCCCTGATCCGACTGCCAACCCTTACCTGGCCTTCGCTGCCCTGATGATGGCCGGTCTGGACGGTATCAAGAACAAGCTGCACCCCGGCGATGCCGCGGACAAGGACCTGTACGACCTGCCGCCGGAAGAAGCTGCCGAGATCCCAACCGTTGCCGCCAGCTTCGAAGAAGCCCTGAACGCGCTGGATGCGGATCGCGCCTTCCTGACCGAAGGTGGTGTATTCACTGACGACATGATCGACGGTTACATCGATCTGAAGCGTGAAGAGTGCATCACTGTGGCGCAGACCACGCACCCGGCTGAGTTTGACCTGTACTACAGCGTGTAAGCGCTTCGTAGGCAGCAAAAGCTAACGAAGGAAAGGGCCCTGCATGGGGCCCTTTTTTTATTGATGCGAGTTGGATTGATATTTGTTCGTAAAATCCCGACAGCAAAGTGCCACCTGATTACCACCTAACATAAGCCATTCTTCCGTCTAAACTTACGACACTGGTTTTCCTTGGGTTAGGAGACGTGTCATGCCCCCTGTGCCAGCATAGTTGTCGCCTCTTCTGAAATTTCCAACTTAAACAGGGGGTGGTCAGTGAGTAATCAATGACCCG
>NZ_BAABFL010000388.1:0-12114 GCF_039540975.1 Kistimonas scapharcae | reverse complement strand
TTTTGCCTGAAGAGCACAGGGGACGCTCTCTTCATTCAATTTAGCCTTACTTCTTCAGATCGTTAAGCGGGAGTTAAGGATATCGGAAAAAATGCACTATTTCGGCTATACAGTGTTATTAGATTAATCTGCATTAATACTCTATATGTCAGGAGATTTGTTTTGCCCGTCATCCGCAAACGGACAAACAGCGTTAAGGTATTCTTAAGATTAGTTTCAGTAATGTTGGGGCTGGTTGTATTTCCATTCGGTGTGAGTGCTACTGATAACTCGGATGCGATCAAGACTCAGTTTTCAGAAGTGGTATCTCATCTCATTACTAAAGGCGTCAACAAGGATGTTTCCGGCAGGGCAATACCCCAATGGGTGTGGCGACATCTTGGAGAAAACCTGAAAGCTTCCACAATTCACTTTTCCAGCCTTTATACTACTGACTGTAGTAAGACCTATCAGAGAATTGTCATCTTTCGAAGCGATGATTACCCTGAGTTCAGAAATAAAACCGTGCCATTTGCGATCGTTGCGATTGTCCTGTGTCCTGGGCAGAAAACCGTCACCCATGATCATAATGTGGAATGTGGCCCTTTACTGGTTAACGGTGAAATAACTGAGATGTATGGTTATACCGATTATTTGGTGAATACCGGCACCAAGATCGCCATACTGGATAAACAGCGAAAACTTGAACAATATCATCCCATTCAATATTTTTTACCCGATCAGGACAATACACATCGTCTTCAGGAGGCATCGGGTGATAAACCGGCTATAGCATTAAATCTGTATGTGGATGCACAGGGAAACAGTATTAAGGATAGGTTTCCCAACCTGTTAAGAATTGATAATGGGAGCGGGGCAGAATGGTGGCTGGAGTAATGCTGCTCCTGTTGCTGTTGTAATAGAGGAAGCCATTTATTACATGGATTCAGTCAGTCAGGCATTACTGGGCGCTGCCCTTGGTGGTGCGGTGGCAGGACGCCGATATGGTCGTAAGGCGTTCCTGTGGGGAGCGGTTCTTGGCACATTGCCGGATCTCGATAACCTGATTCGCTGGGGTGATGCGGTCAGTGATATGACCAAACATCGCGGTTTCTCTCACTCCCTGTTGTTTTTGACCCCTTTATCAATCGTACTGGCTACTGCCGTGTATCGATGGTTCTCATCGGTCAGGCCGGGTTTTCTGCGTTTGTGGCTGATGATCTGGCTGTGCCTGATTACCCACCCATTGTTGGATGCTTTCACCACTTATGGCACCCAACTGTTCTGGCCGTGGCCTTCGCAGCCGGTTGCCCTATCCTCAATATTTATCATTGACCCGTTGTATACCTTGCCGTTATTGGTCGGGGTGCTTATATGCCTGTGCAAATGGGGAGCCCCCCATGCTTTGCGATGGAATTCGGCAGGGCTACTGTTAAGTGCCGGTTATCTGGTGCTGTCTCTCGTGGCAAAAGGCGTGATCCATGAACGGCTGGATACGACGTTGGCTGCCGAGGGATTAAGCGGCAAGCCGGTGTTCAGTGCGCCTACACCGTTCAATATCGTGCTCTGGCGAGTGATGGTGCTGGATGGTGATCATTATTATGAAGGTCTTGCCTCACTGCTGGATGATCAGACCGATATTCAGCTTATTCAGTTTCCAGGTAAATCCGTTGCTGATGCGCCGGAACTGGCGTCGCTGGATCGTCTGAACTGGTTCACCGGTGGTTTTTACAGCCTCAATGAAACACAAGGCCATTTGATCGCCACCGATTTGCGTCTAGGTGTTCATGCCATCCATCCATTTCGTTTTCTGGTGGCTGAAAGAGATGCCAATGGTGTCTGGCAACCGGTGAATCCTGAGTTGAAAGGAAGCCTTGTTCCGCGATCACTCTCCGGTTTCCCCCGTTTGTGGGAACGGTTGCAGGGTGAGACGACGCTGGATGTCTGTACGGTGTCTATTGGCAGGTCATGTGACTCTGGCTTGTTATAGACGTCACCAATTGTCGCGGGTTGTGTTTTGATAACGATGCAACCTGTTAAGAAAAACTTACAACCCCGTCAGTTAATCGAAATTTTTTCTTTTCTTCCTCTGCAATAACGTAGCTCCCGAAGCGAACAAAACACCGATGAGCCACTTCGGTTCATCGGCAGACAACAGAAAACGGGAGCGTGAAACATGCGTCATTTCCTTGATACCTGGGACTGGTCCGTCGACGAACTCAAGAACATGATCGACCTGGCTTTCCTGCTGAAGCGCCTGGATAAGCAGGGTGCCTGCCCTGAGCTGTTGAAAGGGGTTTCCCTCGGCATGATCTTCGCTGAGCAGTCTACCCGGACCCGGGTGTCCTTTGAGGTAGCTCTCGAAAAGCTGGGAGGTCATGCTCTGTATCTCCGGCCTGGTGAAATCCACCTCGGCACAGGCTATGAAGGTAACTACGATACGGCAAAAGTGCTGTCCCGTTTTCTGGATTGCGTGTTGATTCGGGATCTCGACCATGACAGCGTGATGAGTTATGCGAAGTATTCCGATGTCCCCGTCATCAACGCCATGACCGCCTACCTCCATCCCTGCCAGGCCATGTGTGACCTGATGACCGTGATGGAACATAAACCCAAGGACAAAGACCTTAAGGATGTCACCCTGTTCTGGATTGGACCGACCGATGTGGAGGAAACCGGTGCCAACGCGGTTTCCCAGTTATTCCCGCGACTGGGCATGTCGGTCATTTATGCGTCACCGGAAGGCTATACCCTGACAGACGAAGAGGCTGAACCTTCCATGCGTGCCGCAGAAGAGGGGATGGGACGCTTTATCCGCACGATGGAACCGGAAAAATACATCGACGAGGCCGACTTCGTGTACACCGGCTGTCTCTACTATCCCGGTTATTTCGAAGAACAGAAAGAAGAACGGATGAAACTGTTCATCCCCCGCTACCACGTCAACATGGACCTGATGAAAAAGGCGCAGCCCCATGCCAAGTTCATGCACTACCTGCCGGCACTGCGGGATGTGGATGTGACCAGTGAAGTAATGGACAGCGATTATTCCATTGTCTTCGATCAGGCTGAAAACCGTCTTTACAGTGAAATGGCCATCCTGTGCACCTTGCTTTATCCGGGTCTGAAACAGGCTTCAGAAGATCTTAAGCGTCATGGCAAGGCAGAAGCGGAAGCCTTGCTCAGCCGCTGCCTCTCCTGATGCAAAGCGTGCCGGTGATGCCATGCTTGGGATCACCGGCCATTGTCGATTCTGTTTCGGAGCGTGAAACATGGCAAAGGTACGCACAACCACCAGTAAGGTGGACGGATTCCGGATGCCCGGGGAGCACGAACCCCAGGAAGCGGTCTGGATCGCCTGGCCGGAACGGCCGGACAGCTGGCGCTGGGGCGCCAAACCGGCACAGTCGGCTTTTGTCGAGGTGGCAAAAGTGATCGCTGAGGAAACCCAGGTCAATATGATCGTTTCCGCCGGGCAATATGATAATGCCCGGCAACAGCTGCCGCCGCATATCCGGGTCGTGGAAATGAGTACCAATGACAGCTGGATGCGGGATATGGGCCCGTCCTATGTCGTCAATGATGAAGGTGAGCGACGCGGTGTCGATTGGCAGTTCAACGCCTGGGGCGGCTTGCTGGATGGCCTCTATTTCCCCTGGGATGCGGACGACGCCATTGCCCGCAAGGTGTGCGAGTTCCATGGTGACGACAGTTACCGTGCACCGCTGGTGCTGGAAGGAGGCTCTATACACGTCGATGGTGAAGGGACAGCCTTTACGACAGAGGAGTGCTTACTGGATCCCAGCCGCAATCCGGATCTGTCCAAGGCAGACATAGAGCAGTACCTGAAAGATTACCTGAATGTGGACAAGGTGATCTGGTTACCCCATGGCCTGTATAACGACATCGATACCAACGGACATGTGGATAACCTGATGCACGTGGCGCGTCCCGGTGAGGTAGTGCTGTCATGGTGCGATGATCCGGAAGATCCCCAGTATGCCATCTCGAGGGAAGCGCTGGCGGTGCTGGACAATACGACAGATGCCAAAGGACGAAAACTGAAAATCTACAAGCTGCCAGTGCCGGGGCCGCTGTATATCCGTGATGATGAAGCGGATGGCTTTGATGTGTGTGAAGGCATGGAGCGATCCAGTGGTGTCAGGCTGGCGGGCAGTTACGCCAACTTCCTGATCACCAACCGGCGGATTGTGTTCCCGCTGCTGTGTGAGAAACGGGACGCTGAGGCACAGGCGATGCTGCAGGATATCTTCCCGGGCTATGACATCGTGGGTGTTCCGGCGCGTGAGATTCTCCTTGGCGGCGGCAATATCCATTGCATTACACAACAGGTGCCCGCGCTTTGAGACAATATGCCTGATGTGCAGGGAAGCACACCGGAACCATAACAATGCTTGTTGACCCCGGGGGGTAGCAACATGAGTACATCCAAGAAGTCCGGCCTGGGTCTGGTCGGCATTATCTTTTTCATCCTGTCTGGTTTGATTGGTATTGATGGCCTGACGGCCTCTGCGGCGGTTGGCCCATCAGTGTTTGGCTGGTGGGTGCTGATCCTGCTGTGCTTTGTACTGCCTTATGTTCTGATCGTCTGTGAGCTGGGTTCCGCATTCCCGGGGGAGGGCGGCGTGTATGACTGGACGCTGCTCGGGCTTGGTGAACGTAATGCCGCCCGGGTCGGCTGGTATTACTGGATCAACGTACCGCTGTGGATGCCGTCGGTTTACCTGATCTGTGCCGGTATGATCGCGGAGCTGTTTTTCCCCGGCATGAGTACCTGGGGCATGATTGCTATTGCTCTCGTGATGGTCTGGATCACTATTTTCACCGCCAATGCCTCTCTGGATATCGGGAACCTGATCAACACGCTGGGCGGTTTATCGAAAGTCCTTGTGTTGCTGGCTATGGCTGTCGGTGGTCTGTTTTATATTGGTGATCATGGGGCCGCGAATGAACTGACATTGTCCAGTATGATGCCGTCCATGGATGCGTCATTCATGTATGCGCCCACGCTCATCTATATGCTGATAGGTGCTGAAACCATTGCCTGCATGGGCTCAAGCATTCGTAACCCTCAGCGGGATTTGCCATTGGGCATTATGCTGGCCATGGGCATCATTGTATTGCTGTACTGGGCGGCCATCTCTTCCATGATGACAGCCTTGCCGCTGGAAGAACTCTCCCTGGTGGGCGGCATTGTACAGACATTCAATGTCCTTTTTGGCGACAGTAATATGGGGACGTTGTTGACCATCACACTGTCTCTGGTCGCCATATTTGGTCTGTTCACATACCTGATCCCCTGGATCATGGCAGCCTCCCGTGCGGCGATGGAAGCGGCCAACAACCATGAAATGCCGGCGATCTTTGCCAGGAAGAACGCTCATGGCGCACCGCAGGGCGCGAACATGATGACCGGCTATGTCGCGACAGTGGCGCTGGTGCTTTATGGTTTCATGGCAGGTAACGCTGATGACCTGTTCTGGTCCCTGTTTGCCTTTGCGAACTTCCTGTTGTTTATCACCTACTTTTTCTTCTTTGGCGCTTTCGTAAAACTGCGTCAGAAAGAGCCGAATGCGGTGCGGCCTTTCCGGGTTCCCTGTGGTGATCGTATGGCGGTACTGGTGGCGCTGTTGCCAGCGGTCGTCCTGCTCTTTGGCTGTGTGCTGTTCGTCTTTCCTGATATTTTGGGGGGCGATATCGACTGGGCATATTCTGGCCCTACAGTGATCGGCATTGTTGCAGCGATGATCTTTATTGAGGTGTCCATCACTCGACTGAAGCAGGGGAGTGGCTCAGAGACGGCAACAGCCGTTTGATATCACGTTTATAAGCCCTTGGCCTCGTTAGCTCTGGTCAGATAACGGGGCCGTGGTAAACCGGGAACCTGTTAAGGTTTGGTTAAGATTCAGCTGCTTATAGTCGCCCGCCTGACCGGTTTGATCCATTCCCGCTGCTTGTTGGTGGAATATCAGAACCCGTCACACTTAACCATTACGACAACATTGATCGGGTTTACGATGCCACTGACCAGACACCTGAGCCTGCCGCTAGTTTCTGTCCTTTTGCTTTTTACTGCTTCTTCTGTTTTTGCGATGTCGATGGAAGATCAGGCCATACAACTTCGTCAGGAAGCCAAGACGCTGGTGAAAAAAGTCCGCCAGTATGAAGAGGGTTCGATCAATCGCAAGCAGGTTAAACAGCAGATCAAGGTAATGCGCGATACCCTGGCCATGCTGGAAGCCTCTGCCGGGGTGAAGAACAAGGAAAACAGCGCCAAAAACAATATTAAAAAATGGGATGGCCGTTATACCGTTCGGGACGTTTCACCCAGAACCAGCTCCTGGGGGAAGCGCACCCGGCGCAGCATTGTCGTTGATACCAGCCAGCCGCTGGTCGGTGTGGAACTGTATGCACAGACCGCCAGTTTTCGATCCAGTGACTTTTATGACTTGCAGGTGGAGTTCAAAAACGGCAAGAAGCTGATCATCAATGGTGAGATCGGTCATTTGAATGGCATGCGTCATGACGGCGATATGCTGTTAAAACTGGCAGACTTTGATTCACCCAGAAGGGTCAAACAGATCACGTTGTATACCAGCCAGAAACTGGATTGGGCGCAGGTACGCGGTAAGGTACCGAGAAGTTATATTCAGTAAATCAATCCGGTCACCGCAACAGTCTTCATTCGGGTTGAGGAATAGCGTATTCCTTCAGGATCCAGTCATGAAGTTGCCGGATCAACGGACGCTGGTAACCGGACTGGTGACAGACCACGTAATAGCTGGCGCAGGGAATGGTTTCCTCAAACAAAGGAACCAGCAACCCCTGTGCCAGTTCCGCTTTGCAGAAGACCGGGTCTGCAATAATTACCCCTTCCCCGGCAACCGCCGCTTCAATGGTCAGGCAGAAATCTTCATAAACCGTGCCTCTTTCACCGGTAATAGACGTGACGTTGTTACTTTGCAGCCAGTTGATCCAGGTCGTGCGATCTTCACTGTGCAGCAGATGGAAAGGGTGAAGGTCATCAGGCGTCTGAACCGGCGCCATACGCGTCAGCATTGAAGGACTGCAGGCCGGAAAACCGTCCAGATCCATCAGGTGGCTCATGTGGATCTTTCGCCAGGCAGGTGGACGGCGGTAATGGATCACCAGGTCAGTCGTTTGAGGCAGTCGGGCCGGAAGCTGGTGATTGGTGATCAGCTCAATGTCGACTTGATTCAGGGCTGAGCGAAGACGTTGTATCTGACCTCTCAGGCAACGGGCGGCAAACGTCGGTTCGCAGTGAATGACCAGACGATCCGCCGGCGCCTGCTGCAGGAGAGCCATGCTGGCCTCAAGGATATGATCCAGTGCGTGGGTACAGGCTGGCAGCAGTTGGCGTCCCTGTGCTGTGAGTAAAATGCGTCCCGCCGTGCGTGTAAACAGATCCAGGCCAAACCAGCTTTCCAGATGACTGATCTGCTGGCTCAGTGCACTGTGGGATACACACAACTCTTCTGCCGCCCGCCCCAGATGTTCATGACGGGCAACCGCTTCAAAGGCTTTTATTGCATTCAGAGGCGGGAGTTTACGGCGCATGGCATCAGGGAGTCTTAACCGGTATGAGACGATGCTAACAGGACGAACCAGCGATGAGAACGTGCCGTAGTCACAGAAGAATCGTTGTATTGATATACAACAAACGTTGCCTTTATCCGCATCAGCTTCCGGTGCCGATGCGGAAGGTGTCTTTAGTAAATGTTCAACGCATCCATGGCTTCAACGCGGTGAATGTAGTTTTTCCAGTCGCTGTAGACTGAAGGGTTGTCACTGACCACCGGCTTGCCATTCACCAGTGCCAGTTTCTTGCCCAGTTCGTTGATCAGATTGTCGTCTTCCCAGCGCCATTTCTGACGTGCTGAGGCATCACAGCGGCGAACGACCAGCGTGTTGTCCTGAGCCACCTCAAGGCAGCGGTCAGGAGCCACTTTGGACCGGTAGCGCTGCTCATCATCAATGCCCCACAGCTGGTTGTTGCGGTAATGACAGCGGTAGACACCCACCGGTGCACCATCGGTTGTCGAGCTGGCTGTGACATCCAGGCACAGGCCGTCAGCGCTGTCATAACGGAAGGGTTCAATGGATACCGGCACTTCGGGATCAAAGACAGGGGAGTCCCAGTTGACCTGCATATTTTTCCTGAAGGTATACTGTGTGCCTTTGTAGCCGCCCGGTACATAGGTCTGATACAGGGCGGAGTAAACAACCTTGCCTCCCAGGGCAACAACCGTAATGTGGTTTTCAAGCGTCAACTGTGATGTCCCGCGCTTGTTTGCCGGCGCACGGAACGTTGCACTCATTCCGGGTTTGAAATTCGCGTGGGCGACCGCCGTGAATTCAGAGTTTTTCCACAGCCAGTCGCTGCCCCAGAGCGGCTGTGTCACATGGGTTACCCAGTCCTTATGGTGCTGGTCGTATTTCCGGTCCCACAGCCAGGAGGCCCGGTCACCACTGCCTGAGGCGGATGAGGTGTTCTCAACGGTGTATTCGTGCACTTCATATTCGACGGTCCGGTTGCTGGTATAGGAAAAGTTGGCACTGACATTCCCTCCTGCCTTGGGACCTTCCTTGCCGACCTCCGCGTTGGCCTCCGCTGCGACACCTACCGTGAAACCGGTTTCCTCACTGATGGTCTTATGCCGTGGTGTGTTGTCAGGTGTGTGCTGGTACAGGCGCAGTGCCGGATCATTGCTGCGAATATTCGTACCGTATTTCAGTGCAATAGGGCCGAACCAGGTGTCCCGGTTGGTCCAGGACTGGAACCAGGTGTGCTTGTGGGTGGGCGCTTTCGCAAGATGCCAGCCTGCGCCCCCGGATTGCTGTGGGTTCAGGGTCAACCGTACAAACTTGGCATCGTCGGCATTATGGTCACCGCCACCGGAATAGGGGGTCGAACGGATCAGGTCGATGTTGTAGAACAGGGAAACAGACATCTTGCCGTTACAGGCATCAATGGTTTCACTGCTCCAGTCCCACCCATCGACTTTTTTTCCGACCATGCAGCGGTTACCGACAAAGCGGAATTCCAGGGGGATGGTGGTTTCCGGCGTGAAGGGCGGCTGCTTTTCAGCCGAGGCTGTGCCGGCCTTTCGCAGGCGACGGTGATCAGAGGTTTCGTCACCGATAAACCATTCACTCAACAACTCATCAATCTCGTCTGCCAGCAACGTGAGCTGGGTATCGGAGATCTGGTGGGCCGGATTCATGATCACGCTGGCCTCATGCTTCGATGAGGCAAACTCTTCCTGTTCAGAGGTAATACTGAGTACCCGGTATTCCGGCATACCGTTTCGCTGGCGAACCAGGATGACCGGATCACTCAGGCCGATGCCTGCGATACTGGCACTGATCCGCCGTTGTTTGTCTGCATCGTTACTGGTGGTGCCATCAATCAGGATGGGGACACCGGCGGAGAGCGCATCCCGGGCTTGTGTCAGCTCGTCCTTGCTGATTGGCAGGCTGGCATTGACGACCAGAAGGCTGACCCTGTGCCAATCGGTCGTCGTGTTGCCGGCAGGCTGTGCTATCCAGCCACGGTTCTGGAGAACGCTCAGAGAAAGATCCGGCAAGGCACCAATGGTTACGATAATGAGGGAATGGGACGAGAGCAGTGTTGCACTATGAGAGCTTGCCTGTGCGCAGAACGGTTGGAAAAGTGGCAGGCTACAGGCTGCCACTGCAAAGGAAAGCGATGTCAGGCGCGTGATGCTATTTTTTCCATGTATCATGTTCTTACCTATGAACGTGCAAGGAGAGGATGCTATATGGAGAGAGCGGCATGGTCTGCCGAGTAAGGACGGCATAAGAACAAAACACGTTTTATTTCTTATGCCATTCGTGAAAGGGAACCCCCCCCCCCAGATTCAGCCATGTTTCATCGAGGAGATGGGGGCTTCTGGGGCTGTCAATTGGGAGTATGATTGCAGTGTCGTCATACACCGACGTTACATATGCTTTCCTACTTCAGCTGCATTTGCAGCATTGGGTAAACGCACATAGTTTGCCCAGTCACTGCGAATATCATTGTCCCCTCCTTTTCTAACAACTGGCTTGCCTTTAAAAACTGTCAGTCGTTTACCACGTCCTTCCAGTTCACTGATGAGTTTATCGCCTTCCCAGCGCCATTTTTGTCGGGCAGATGCATCACAGGATTGGATAATCACGCTATTATCGCGTCCTACTTCCAGGCACCATCCTGGATAATATTTGGATTGGTAGCGATTCATATCATCCCACCCCCATAATTGATCAAGGCTGTTTTCACCTTTGCACGCCAGCAGCACGACCTCTGCTTCACCTGGCAGAACCGAGAGGCATAGACCATCCGGGCTATCAATGCGGAAGGGTTCCAGTCTTACCGGTACTTCTGGCGTGAATACTGGTGCATCCCAATTGACGGCAAGCTTCTTCGTTAACCTTGTTCGTGTTCCTCCACTGTATCCGTAACCCGAGTACCCCGCAGAATAGTAGCACTGGTATAAGCCGGCATAGACAACCATCCCTGATAGCGCCACCGGCGCAATGGTGTTACTGATCGTGAGATTCGAGTAGCCGGTTTTACTGCTGGGCACATAGAAACTCGTACTCATGCCTGGCACGAAGCTGGAGTAAGAGGCGGCGGTAAATTCAGCCCTTTTCCAAAAGGGTCTATCGTCTGTCAGGTTTAATGTTTTTGAGCATTCATAATCACGGGTGCGCCAGAATTGATTGTATAGGTCGTATTTTCTATCCCATACCCATTTGGCAACAGGGCCTGTATCTGTGCGTTCAGAGTGATTTTCGACCGTATACTCATTAACATCGTACTCTACCCAACGGGTGCTGGTGCTTGAGTAGTTTACGCTCAGTTTCCCGGAAGCCTTAGGGCCTGAATCCCCGACCTCCAGACCAAAGTCTGCAGCCACACCGATAGTGGAAGAGTTGACGTCTTTGATATGGGAATTTTTTGGGGTGTTTTTGGGAATGTTGTCTAACAGCTGCATATCCGGATCAAAGCTTTCAATCATAGACTCATAGAATAAGACGGTAGGTCCAAACCATGTTGTTCGATTAGCGTTGCTTTGGAACCAGGTGTTTTTTTCTGTTGGCTCGGTGCCGAGGCGCCAGCCTGACCCGCTACCTGATTTTGGGTCAAGGGTAATGCGTACAAATTTTCCGTCTACACTACTGGTGCTGCCTTCTGTGCCATCTCCTGAGCGTGGCAGAGAACGAAAAAAATCCACGGTATACGACAGGGCAACATTCATTTGCTGATTGCAGGGATCCACTCTGTCTGTCCATTCATACTCCATGTTGCCAGCACCAAAGCGTCTGACTTCTTTGCCTACCTCACAGGATAAATTCGTCATGTTGAACGTGACCAGCATCGAGGCTATCGGTCTGTATGGCTGGCTTGTTCTTGAGGTTTTGGCTGCTCTGGCACGAGCGCTATGAACTGCCCAGTGATCCAGGCAGCCGTTAATGTTATCAACGGCAATCGCTGGCAGTGTGGCATTCAATGCCGTGGTATTACCGGGAGAAAATTGGGGCGTGTCGGGTGTAATGTCAAAAATCTGGTATTCAGGCATTCCTCCACTGTATCGGAGCAGGACAATGGGATCGGACATACCGAGGCCGCCAATCGCCGTGCTGGCTTTGCTTTGTTTGTTTTCATCCTGGTGGGATGTCCCGTCAATCAGGATTGGTACACCGGCGTAGAAAGCGGATTCAGCCAGCTGAAGTTCATCCTGAGTTAATGTGTCTGAATTGACGACCAGCAGCTGGACTGTTTTCCAGGCGATATCCTGCCCCGCAAATGCCGTTGACGGTGTTACTGACCAGTTGCGACTTTCGGTCAGTTGGTGCGCTAAGTCACTCACCGCGCCAATGGTGATGGCACTGAGGGTTTGGTTCTGTATGTTCTCGTTAATTGATATAACCTCTGCAGAGGCTATATCAGGTAGATAATTGGGCAGGTTAGCGGAAAGTACTAGAAATACAGGCAAGGATACAGCACGAAAGTGATGTAGTGGTTCTCCTTAAATCCCGCTTAACCTTGGGAATGTGAGCAAGCTGGCCGTACTTTTGGCAACAGAG
>NZ_BAABFL010000387.1:0-11952 GCF_039540975.1 Kistimonas scapharcae | reverse complement strand
CAATTCCGAGACTGGCAAATATTATCGAATACGCCTCATGCTGGCTGCCATGTGGTCTGCACAGGAGTTTTTGAGTACTTACTGTTCTTGAGTATAAATAAGAATCGACTTCGCGATCAATATTCTCAATGATATTAACGACCTTATTTATATGAATACTTCGTTCTTGATCAACTTGTGGATGAGAAAAAATTGGTGATGTCTCTATTGTTGATTCTAGGTTTATCATTGCCTCCACAGCTTCACGACCTGAATTTGCTAGGTTTTTTGTAATTAATTCTTGATGTAATGGGAGACTTGCAACAGCACCTTTCTCTATGTTTCTGTGATACCCAAATGCATATAAGAGATCCTGAATATGTGTCGAATTTAATAGAGCTAAAATTCCCATTGTGTCAGATGTAATTCTAGGGATTATGGCAATAGACTTATCATTAACGACATGATCAGAAGCTAATAATCTTGGACTAAAACCTATACTGGTAGCTCTTGAATAACATATGCCAGGCTTTAACCAATGTTTGTTGCTTTGAGCTACCTGTGCATCTGTACCGGCTATACCAATTTGAAATGCCCGATTCTCACGAGCTTCACCCTTGTACCTCCAGACGAGAGTTGTTGGATTAAAAAATGGTTGGAAAAAGCCTCCTTTGTCATATCTAATCCAGTCATATCCGATATCTGAAGGCTTTACTTCCCAGAAATTTCTTAAGAATCTGAAATTATCAAAAGTGCCATTCCCTTTAAATGTTAATGCTATGTCAGGATCCAATCGGCTGGAATGTTTCATCCATAAAGAAATGCGTTCTGCTCCTAAGTCGAAGCAAAGGGGGGTTGATGGAATTTGTGAGAATGTAGTTGATGGTACAAAGCTAGGTTCTCTGGAGGAAAGAATCTTATCTCGATTTATAGAAGCATCTCTAGCAATATAAAAGCCTATTTGGTGGCTATCTACAGACTTTCGATTTTCAATCACAGCAAGTGAGGTATCCACTGTTGCTGTATCGAGCACACCGCCTCCTAAATCTGCAACTAGATGTAGCCTGTAATCGCTTGTTACTGATACTCTAAAGTCTTCTTGCCGTTTGATGCTAAGCCAAAGATTCGATGTTATCGCAGCTGAATACCCTGAAAATGATAAGAGTTCAAGAGATCTAGAGAAAAATGCAGAATACAAGTCAGTCCAGGTAGCAGGATATTTTGACTTCAAAATTGGCTTCATTTTTGGAGAGCATGCTCCAAAAGGCGGATTCATCAAAACCACATCAAACCGCTTCCGACACAACTCAATAAAAGCAAACCCCTTAGCCGCATCCTCAGCAAATAGCCGTTTTTGATCTGCCGTCGATTCAGCCTGATCTGCATAATCACTGAGCGCCTGCAAAATACGCTGCTCAGCATCATCCCAAAAGGTTTCATCATCAATACCGCGCAGATCAAAGCCCAGTTTTTTCTGTGGCGTGGCGGAATCCAGCTCAGTCTGGAACATATCGCCCATACTCTGGCTACCAGACTCCTTCAACCACTGTTCACGGGCTTCTTTAATAGCGGTTTGAATTTCCTCTTCAATTTTCAGCAGGGTGCCAGCCTCACCGGCCAGCTGCATTTTATCGAAGATCACTTCCAGCAATTGCCCTAAAACCGGCGGGTTGAGTTTATGGGTAAACTCCTGCAGCAGGGTTTTTTCACCGGGCATGGGTTCAGCGCAGACAATATTGGATTTAACAATGGCTGGCCGCTGCTGAGGCTGAATGCCCAGTTGATGCCAGGCCCGCTGCGCCCGCTGCCAGAGACTTAACCCGGCAATTTGCACCGCCCGTGGGTCAATATCCACACCGTGAATATTGTGCTCAATAATCAGTTTGGGGATTTGTCGTTTAAAATCGTCCAGACCATCAAAACTCATTTGCAGCGGTTCAAAGCCGGTTTCACGGATAAAGGCATCCGGCCCAAGCTCGGTTTCCAGCTGCCAGGCTTCCTGGTAAATGCGTTCAAACAGGTCAAAGGCATAGAGCCCAAAGTGCATGGAGCCACAGGCCGGGTCGAGCATACGAATGCTGCGGGGGTCTTTCAGGGGGCGGTGAGGCGTGTACACCGGCTGTTGCAGCAGTTCTTCCTGGCTTAGGGATTCCCCTTCGGTCTGGGCACTTTCCGGTGCCGGTTCATCGGGTTTCAGGAACACTTCCGTTGGACGACGCACTAAATAACGACAGGTGTCGGCCAGTGCGGTGTTGCCCCGGGTCATTTCATACCAGATGCGGCCCAGGGTGTTGTCGGTTAAAAACTCCACCACATAGCGCGGGGTAAAGAACTGGTTGCGCACCGCCAGTTCACGGCTGTTCCGTGGTGCCTGGGACTCGGCACGCATTTGTCGCCGCTCTTCCTGGGAGTTGAAATACTGGTAGATCCAGCCAATGGTTTCATCTTCTGCCCAGAGATGCTCAATCTCATGGTGGTTGATTTCTGCCAGTAGCTCCAGCAGGGCCGATTCCCGGGGGAACAGTCGCCCCTGTGCGCTGTGGCGGTCGAACAGCACGGCCAGATCCAGGCTGAATTCATCAAACAGGCTGAACAGGTAGTTGCGGTAGGCATCACCGGTTTCACCATGGGCGGTACCCGACAGTTGTCGATAAAGCTGAAAACCCTGGGAACTGTGGCCTTTGGCGACGGATTCCCGCAGAAAACCCCGGGCTTCGGCCATGCGCAGGGCGGCCAGCCGGTTAAGAATGGTAAAGGCCTGTTCCCGGACAATACGATCCAGGGCTTGGCGGGTTCTCTCTTGTTCACCTTTTTCACCTTTGCCGGTTTTGGCGCTCACCGTAGTGGCCAGATAATGGGCCAGGGTTTCACGCAACAGATGGGCGGTTTGTCGCTGGCGGTTATCCAGGTGAGTCAGGCTGGCAATATCGGCAACCGTGCCTTGTTTGGGGTCCAGGCCATAGGTGGCCTGGAGCTGGCGGGTAAATTCCTCACCCAATATTCCCCGGGCGTTGCTGACAAACTTTTGCAGACGGTTGCGGGTGCTTTGATCAAATGACATCTGTCGTTTTCCTGAAGTTCGTCCACCAGGCCGTCAGGAAAAGTCCCTGACTAATTGCCTGATTCAGAACCTGATCTCCGTTCACCCTGAACTCAGGGTGAACGGGGTTTGGAGGGGTATAAAATACGGAAGTGATGGCGGTTACTGGTACATCGACTCCGCTCAGGACGAGCGGAGTTTGGGGCTAGGATTGAAGGAACCCATCTGATGCATTGAAACCATAAACTGGCGATTACTCGCCGAGGCTGATTTCCAGCTCAAATTCATGGGCGTAGGCCAGTTCGCCTCGCAACTGCTCCAGCTGGTTAATAAGCTGGTTAAGTTCATCCAGACTGGTGATAGATTTTTTCGGTTGCAGGTGGCGAGTGATTTTCGCTTGCCCCTCTTTGCGCGCGGTTTCCTGCTCTTCCTTCAATTTGTCCTGCAATCGCTGCTGGCCGATACGCTGAATACCCGCTTTCATGTTTTGCAGCTCGGTTTGAATGGTGAACTCCTGATTAACCAGGGCTTGTAAACCCGCCAGGTCTTCACTGGCGGTTACCGTCAGCTTTTCCAGCTGGGCCAACTGGTTGTTTTGCTCCTGTTGGGTCAGGACTTTCCACTCGGCAATCCGCAACAAATCCTGCTCGCCGTCTTTAATGCGAGTGCCCTGTTCTGACTGCATGGTGATCACGCTGTCGCGCACCCGGCTCTTGATATGGGTAAGCTGGCTGGTAAACTCGGTGTTGTACTTAAAGAAATCGCTGTGACCCAGGCGCTCTTTGATATCGGTTAAATGCCCGGCCAGTTCCGACTTTACACTGCCTGGGGTGCCACTGTCCGGTAAAGACGCCAGAACAGTGCGATGCTGTTGCAGCTCTGCCAGGGTGTCTTCCAGACCTTGCTCCAGGCTGAGTTTAAGGTCCGCCGCCCATTTTAGACTGTGGTAGAGATCGGACTCTTCACCGCCCAACCGGGCTGGGGCATCGGAGGCATCGGTGGAGAGTACGTCTTTGATGTCGTTGGTTAACGATTCAATACGGTCGGCACCGGGTAAGCCCAGGCCCTTCAGCTTTTCCGCCAGGGGGCCATAGTGGTGCTGTAATTGTGGGAAGAGTTTAGTGGTAGCTTTGCTGATTTCGTCCTCCAGCGGAACCACCATCTCACCGCTAAGCTCTGTCAGGCGAGTGGCGGCACTGGCCATTACTTCCATGCTGGGGCGCTCTTCACGCAAGGATACGCCCACCGATTTAAAGGTGTTGTTGGTTTTCAGGGCATCAATGGCTTGCTGGCCATTAACGGTGACTTCACGGCCCGCTACCCGGAGTTTCACTTCTCCCGCCATCAGCATTGCGGCCACCAGGTAGCGCAGGGTGTCCTGTGACCAGCCATAGGGCGCATCGGTAAAGATATCGCTTAGGCGCTTGCCCTCGATGGAGCCCTGGCGTTCGACCATATCCCGGATGCTGGTGATGGCCTTGTGATCGGTATTAATGGAGGGGCGGCCGCCAATACGTTGCACCAGGCCAAGGGGGTCAATATCGCTGGTGATGCCAGCGAGGCTGCTGGTGTTGAGGAATTTTTCCGCCAGGTTGGTATTGGCGCGCACCGGGGCTTCGTTGTAGCGGTCGAAGACCTGTTCGGCGACGCTGGCCAGTTGCTTCCTGGCGGCTTCGATCAGTTTCAGGTCCAGGCTTTCGATGGCGGTGATTTCACCACGGAAGATAAACGAACCCTGTAATAAACTGCGGCGTATCAGGCCTTCCAGCTCGCTGATTTTGCGGTTGGCAATCTCGCTTTGGCTGGCGCAGTATTCCTTGACCTCCTGATCCGGTTCGGTGCGGTATTTATTGGCAATCTCGCGGCAGCGATAGATGTCGTTAATCAGTTCTTCCATTTCCGGCGTGGTGCGGCCAATGGCAAAAATGGTGTTCTGTTCTGTTTTGTGACGGCTCTCGTCAGTGAGGCGCGCTTTTGTGGTGTCGTAGTCTGTCGGGTCTGCCAGCTCCACAATGGTTTGAACGTTATTACGCTCACCGGCCAGGGAGGCGGGAACACCCCCTGCGCTTTGTGCTTTTAAACCGGTTTGTACTGACAAGGTGCCGTTTAAATTGGTCGCGGGGAGCGGTGAATAGGCTTCTTTTAACGCTTCATTCTGGATTCGGCGCAAATCCATGCTGCGCAGTGGAATAGTGGCCCGTTCCTGTTCGATGTCGTTCAGTTTTTCGCTGAAGAAGCACAGGTTGCCTTCTTGCTCGCCGAAGGGGACGATGGCGTCGTTGATTAATTGATCCACCGCCTGTTTAACCGCTTCGGCATTGGCTGCATCACTGATGCCCCCGTGCATCAGGCTGGTGACGTTCTGCAGTGAGATGGGCAGGTTGCCCAGGATTTGCAGCACACAAACGGTCTTGGCGATGTTTTGATGCAAGGGGGAGTCCGGAAAGCGGATTTTGACCTTGCCCACCGATTGATACAGGGACTGGTAGCCTTTTTCGATATCTTTTTTCAGGGCATCGAACAAGGTGACGGTATTGGCTAACCAACCCACCGGCTGGTTGGCAATGGGCGTTTTGCCATCGGCACCTTCTACCAGAACATCCTGAATTACTTTGATAGCCGAACGCAGGCCGATACCCCCGGTGGATTTTGCCAGGGAACCCAGCAGTTGCAGAAGAATATCGAAGTGAGCGGGCAGGAATGGGTACAGGTTGATAAAGGTTTGTTTATCAAAATCGGCACCGTAGGCGCGGGCATCCACCAGTTTGGTGTGGTTGCGCAGTGCCTGACCGTGTTTATCGAACAGTGTGCCCAGTTCCGCTTCACCGGCGGGGGATTTGCCCAGCAGTCGGCTGTAACAGATCTCCTTGATATCGTTGGCTTCAAGGTCAATCTGTATCGGGAAACGGTCTTTTAATTTATACAGTTCCGGGGAGTTCAGTGAGGCTTTGGGGTCGTCTTCGGTCAGGGTTTGTTGTGCTGTGCCAATCACCCAGACTTTACCATCACCAATGTTCTTGAGGTTTTTGGCCAGGCCATCCAGATTGAGAATGAGGTTTTGACGGGAGCCGACGTATTGGCCTACCTCATCAATAATAAAGATGATGTGCTCTTTGCCCGAGGCTTCCCGGGCGATTTCGATCATTTCTGCAACACGGTCGTTTTCAAAACGAATCACCTCGCTGGCTTCCGTTGAGAATGAAGCGGCGGTTTTAAACAGGGATGGGTACATTTTGTGGGCCAGCTCAGGAATAACGCTGTCAACCACCAGTTCGTCATTGCGATAATCGTCCCAGTCCAGGCCTTCGGTGTAATCACTGAATAGCTGTATAAACTCGTCGTGACGCCCTTCTTTTTTCAATTTGCGTTCGAAGGCGGCCACTTTTAAGTTGCGGGAATAACCAGCCCATTGAAGGACTTTGTAATAGAGGACGGTGGATACCTCTTCCATGGTGGCACCGGCCACTTGCTCACTGGCCAGATCCAGCATCAGGACGGCGGCAGGGAAGCGTTTTGTTACGGAGGTGAGCAGGGCTTTGGTTGTGGATTTTTTAAGCCGGTCTTGCAAGTGTTGAATAAATGGGGTGTCGTCGATTTTAATCGTGTTATCAAAGGCAAGACCCAGGTATTTGGTGAATGAGCTTTTACCTGAACCGTAGAAGCCGGAAACCCAGACGCCTACTTCGTTTTGTCCACCGGCTTCCATTGCGGACTGCATTTTGGTGAGCAATTTTTAAACTGCTCTTCGATGTTTTCAGTAACCACATATTCGGAAATTTCAGCCTTGAGCCTTTCTTCCTGGGAGACACCGTAGGTGATGACCTTTTCAATGGCGCGATAGATGTCTTTGTTGCTGTCGAACAGTGTTTTGATGGTCATGGTAAATTCCTGAATGCTTTGCTGATCTTCTATGATCTTCTGTGGTTAACCGCCCACATGGACAGAACGGTAATTGCCATCTTCCGGGTAGAATCCGAGGAACTTCAGGCGGGTTTTGCCGGTACGGGTGCCCGGGTAGAAAAAGACAGTCGGCACATGAAATTTGCCTTGTAACTGGCTTTCAATGGAGCCGATTCGTAAATAGGGGTGCAGTGCTTCAATATCGGTGACTAACAAGATATTTTTCGGGTTGCTCTCCAGTTCACTTAAAACCGCTTCCAGTTTGTTTTGCAGGGTGTTTTTTTTGGTCAGCGCTTCCGCTAATGAGTTATTGGTTTTTTGCCACTGCAGTGGGGCTGCGGAATCCTGTTGTTCCCAGGTTTTTTTGATAAATGGCGGCATCGCTGCAAAAATTTCTTGTATTGCGGTGGCAATTGAAAAGTGATGGACAAACCAGCCATCATTTTTTAATTTTGCCTCCCAGGCGGGCAGTTGACGCTTAACCTCGAGGATTTGTTCAGGCCTGAAGACCAGGTAAAAAATGGGTTCGAAGCTGGCGCTGGCAAATTCACGCCCGGTCCTTACCCGTTCCATGAGTTCATTAAAATCAGCTTTCAGTGATGACATTGATCACTTCCTCCATTGCTTTTAATTGCCAGCTAACGCGCGTGACTTCACCTGCCGACTGGACAATAAGCCAGCCGTTTTTTGCTATTTTTTTCAGTTCTTCCCGCACATCAAAGGGATCCAGTCCGAAGAGTTTCCAGCTTTCATGGTTGATGATGGCGTTATCCCCAAGCCCGGAAAAGTGGAGCCAGTAAGCCAAATACATCGATGTGGTTAATTGAATGCGGACCGGCTGGATGGTTCGTCTGGAAACTTTGCCTGTGGACAGAAGCTGGTAGTCAGCGCAACAGCCCAGGAGATAGGAGGAGACTCGTTTTATTGTGGAATCAGACCAGGTTTTTTGTGTTTTACCTTCGGCTACCGCATGGGTAACAAACTCGTAAGCGTCTTCTGTGCTGATCACATCATGCCCACTGGAATATTTCTCCCAATAAACAGTCGCAATAAAATCTAGCAGTATTGTATTGGCTAGGGCTGTATGGATAAGCAATAACTGGTTGAGTGGCTGACGAGATGCACTCTCGGCTATTGCTTTTAGGTAGATTGCTACAGCTGGTTTTAAATATCTTGGAGAGAAACACTCAGAGACTATATTTCGCAGTCTCCTGGCAGAAATATTTGGAAAAGAGCCAGAATCCAGTGCTTGGTCATAAAGCTGGGTTGAAGACATTTCCGGTTGGTACAGTGATAATAGATGTTTCGTCTCTTCTATTAAGCCCAATCCGGCTTGAAGCTGAGTTGTATAAAATGTTGTGGCCTCAGGTTGCATTATTTGCTCCCTTCATAAACGGGTAGCATGTGATGCCTTGGGTAAACGCACTTAAGTAATAACCTGCGCTTGATTTGATCAGCTGCTCAAGATCTGCATCAGAAAAGGAGCCGATGTTGACTGGCCCATCTTTAGCCAGTTCCTGGCTTGCAAGCTCGGCAAGTCTGTTGAGCGCCGTTTCTTGAGAGCTTAAGGTGCTGTGCAGCGATTCACCGCTGGAGAGTTCCTGAACGGCACTGGCCACCTCCCGCTCAATAGAGTCGGGGAGGCGATATAAGTGGTAGTTGATTCCGGTACCGATAAAACGGTCATGTACCGCCAGGGCCGCTTCACTTACGCCGTGATACTGGGCAAGTAGAATGGTTCGAGGGTATGTTGGCATGAGGTAGGCAGTACTGGATGAACTGAGGAAATTGCTTTCCCACCAGTTGAATTGGCTCTTTTCTCCAAGGAAGCCAATGATCAGTTTCAGTTCGGCGATCAGGTGTTTCGCTTGTTTGTTCATGTATTACTCGTATTGGCTTGCTCTAATCTAGGGCAATTCGTAAATTCTCATAGCCTGTCGATATTGGTTGCTTTTCGATCAAGTTTTGTTCTAAATCTTAAGGAGAATGTAATGGCTTCAGCATGGACTACCAGTGAGCTTGTCTGCAGGCACGCTACCGCCCGGAGGGGGTGCACGATTGTTTAGTTATCGGCAGAGCATGGGCCTCGGTAGCTCGGAGAGAAGTATATTGAACATTTGATCAAGGATTAGACCAGAATGTGATTTGTAGTGCTACATGTAGAGTTGACAAACGGCATGAAATGATCGTTATTATCGCAATAAAGTCTGTCTGTGCAAGAAAAGTCTCTATGGTCGTAAAATGTAAGGGATTCTTGGGCGATGCAAGCTGCCAAAAAGGCTCTGGAAAAGTGCGACCATATGTTATTGGGTGACTCCCCCAATGTTAACCTTATGGCTCACGTCATCGGTAATGCAGAGAGTTTTAGCATTGGCGATTTTGTGGATGTGGGGCAGGTTGTTGAAGATTATGCAGGAGCAAGCTCAACGGTTATATGCGGCAGTAACATCTCTGGTGAGTTTGCGATTGGAGAGTATGAGGTAATAGTCACGGTAGTGGTAAGTTGATCATTTCTAGTAAGAGAAATTGAACACATCCCCGTTATCCAGCCACCGCCAAACAATGCAAGGCTCGAAACTTCTACGGTTTCGAGCCTTTTTGCTTTTTGGCCCAGCTTTCAGTAAGTTACGACAGCCCTTCGCCCCGTCCGGTTCACCGTATTTCTAACAGAATAGCTGATTTTCGGGCTTTTCTACTCTCTGTTCTCTGCAAAGACCTCACTTTTGGATTTTTGAGAGGTCTTTGGATTCTGTATATATATCAAATGGTTATGTGGCTCCCGAAAGACCGGTGTCAAAGTGTGGGTTTTGGTGGGTTTGCATAACCATATTGTGTAAAAGCACACTGGTTTGGCTAAAAAAATTTACGGAAAGGCGGCTGTTAGCATAGCGATGTACGGAACATTCTGGGTTATAGTACCTATGACTTGCGGCAGAGTGTTGCTGTAACATGGTGTGCGTTAAAAGTGAGTTTTATTTTTTATGGCAAGATTGTGTGTTACGGGTGGTATCGCTCGTCCGGCTCTTCATAACTAATAGCGTTACTCTTAGCTCAACCGCCTTGCTGCAAGGCACTATTTATTATGAACGAAGAAGGATGACATTAATGTCTTACACTACCGGCACCGTGAAGTGGTTCAATGACGAGAAGGGTTTTGGTTTCATCGCTCAGGAAAGCGGTCCTGACGTGTTTGCCCATTTCCGTCAGATCAAGAGCGACGGTTTCCGTTCCCTGGCTGAAGGCCAGCAGGTACGCTTCAAGGTGACCCAGGGCCAGAAAGGTCCTCAGGCTGAAGAGATCGAAGTGATCTAAGCGACTGCTTTGTCACTGACCCTTCGGGGCAGAAGTGAGAAATAAAGGGCGATACCTTTGGGTGTTGCCCTTTTTTGCATTTGCGGTTTACGACTGATCGCCTGTGTGTCGTCAAATAGTGTTCCTTTTGTTTAGGTGTTTTATCAGGTAGCGGAATCGACAATAAGTACCTACTAATCTTATGGGTATTAAGGTTCTCTTGTCTCCACTTACCGAGTAGACAGTACGCACACAATCGACCGTGCCATAGGGATTGTTGCACTTACTGTATTAACCCAGCATTACAGATACAGAAGTATTTGACTGCCAGTAGGGAACTGAATATCCAAGAAGATGTCAGAAATACAACAATTTCTTTTTTGTGCATTGGTTTAATTCTTATGAAAGAGCATCCCACACTTGGTCTTATCGTTTTGACAGAGCCCTTATTACTTACTGCTTGTTATTTTTCTTTAACTAAGGGTAGATGTAGTCGGAGCGCTGCCTTGCTGGGGTTGATTTTATTATGATAATGTCGTCCGGGGATCAATCTGCTTCAGGTGTAACTGAATCACAGCAAAAGATATCTGATTCGCAAAAAAATATATCAACATTACGAAAAAGTGGGTATTCCATATCGCTCGGAAATAAACTTCTCGCTGCTATGTCTTTGTCTGAACGTGAAATTAATATTTCAAAGGTTAGGGAATATATCGTAGAGGGTGCTGCTCTTGACTGTGTAGATGCTGAAAGGTATACACCCTTGCATTTGGCCGTTTGGCATCAAAACCAAGAGCTTGTAGATATGCTTATTGAACATGGATCACCCCTTGATGAATTAAGTGATGGAGAATGTAGTACACCTTTACTTTTAGCATGCTCATTGGGGAATGTAGATATTGTAAAAGCTCTTGTTCAAAAAGGAGCTAATTTATTTTTTTTAGACGAAAGGGATGGAAATGCTGCTTTACATATTGCTGCGGAGAATGGCTTTCAAGATATTGTTAAAGAGTTGATAAATTTAAAACTTGATCCATTTATAAAGAATTTTAATGGAAGAACACCTTTCGATTTATCAAAGTTAATGGGATTTAAGGAAATTGAAAACTATCTTTGTATGGAAACTCATAATTTACAGCATCGCTGTAGGCTAGTAATCCTTGACTCTTTAAAATCTCGTGATTCTCATACGGTGTCTGAAAGAATATCGGTTCTTCCATTACCAAAAAAAGTTAAGGATTACCTGAAAAGCTATCCTAATTGATAAATTTTTCCTCTTGTTCTTGCCAATGGATTGAAAATGGATAAATGAAATCCTCCAGCGGCAGTAAGCTCAAGCCTTTCCCTGTCAAAATAGCTTGCTACATAGTGGGTAAGTGATCTAAGCGACTGGTTTGTCACTGACCCTTCGGGGTAGATGTGAAAAATAAAGGGCAATACCAGCGGGTGTTGCCCTTTTTTTATGATTGCGGTTTACGACTGATCGCCCAAGTGTGGCAAGAACTGCTTCTCCTGTTCAATCCAGTTATCGGAGAACGGTGCCATAAAGTCGTCCAGTGTCAGAAGACCCAAACCTTCACCGGTCAGGATCGCTTCCTGAATAGTGGGGGACAGACTGATCAGGCGAAGGATACGTGATGCACGTCCCTTGGTTGATATGCCTTCCCCCTGTGCCAGCATAGTTGTCGCCTCTTCTGAAATTTCCAACTTAAACAGGGGGTGGTCAGTGAGTAATCAATGAC
>NZ_BAABFL010000386.1:0-11786 GCF_039540975.1 Kistimonas scapharcae | reverse complement strand
AGCCTTAATTATCAATCACCGGTAGAATACGAGGCTGCAGTTTAGCTGTAGACAGGTGTCCATTTTATCGGGGGAAGATCACTGCCTTCGGCAGCCGCTGAATTTGGCGTTAGTGTGCCAAAAACCATGAGAATAAATATGAAAAAAACTGGTTGGACGAATTTTTTAGCATTCTTTTTGGCATTAACTGCTTTAAGCGGAGTGGCCAATAGCGTGATGATGTTAAGAGATCAGCAGTGGCAAGCTACTGTTTTAGCAATCCTAGTCGTTGCTTATGCTCTAAGCGCTATAGTAGCGTCTTTCTCATTGTTCACTGCTAAAGTCTGGGCACCAAAAGCTTTCGGGGCTTGGGCTGTCACATTATTGGTAACAATTATTCCTATGCAGTTTTGGGTAACCGGTGCCCCCCTATACCATGTAGTTATCTTTGCCGTTTTAGTCAGTTTCTTCATGTTCAAAATCTACAAATACATTCGGCGCTGTGCTAATGCACCCTAGTTTCAAGTTTGAACCGCAACACTGAACCCCACAAAAACAACCATACAACAGTTGAATAGACCCAAGAATCTTCACTCATCTTCGAGCTCAAGAGACGTGCGTGACGACAATATGCGCGCCTTAATAATAATTGCCGATAAAACACATTGCAATTGATTAGTTTCAGAACGCTGCCCATTTAATTAATATGATAACTCAACAGATTCCATATGAAAAAATACTCTTTTACCGGTATAGAAAGTAACGGCTTTCTTTTAAAAGGCACAATTCCTCAAGGCAAAGCCATTGAATTAGCCGGTGACGACTTTAAATTTTCAAAACCTGAGTTTTCAAACGATGTTCGTTGCGCATTATTGGTGGTTCGCATTGAACAGCTATCAACATGGGGAATTCCATTCATCCACTGGACTTATCCTGAGGCCGTCTGGATGTTAGAGCTATGCGATAGTTCATTTTTAGCAATAAAAGCCCATACCCCAGCCTACATGTGGGGAGCACTTTCTTTGATGGATAAATACAACACCGATATGGGTTCGATGGAATTATCGAAAACAGGAGATTCTGCAACCATTCTGGTTAGTGCAAAAAAATCAAAATTCTCGGCCAGCTTAGAGGGTGTCACTCAAGGCGACACAGAACTCATATCAAATCTATGGACACGAAACCGTAATGGTAAATATTATAGAATCCCATGGGGTGATAATAAGCCTACCAGTGTCTATCGGCTGTATAGCAAGGTAGAAGATAATACGCTGGGCAATGAAATCTTCGGTAAAGATATAACCTGGGACGATGAAGCAATTTATTTTATAGATCGACTTCATCAGTGTGCACCAGCGTATTCCGAATCGCCCATAATTTAGCATCCTATCATTAAGCACATTGCCAGATTTTCAAATACACAATTACATCAAAAAAGTAGCGATGGCCTTTCGTAAAGGCGAATGCGTGATACAACACTCGCCTAACCAGGCACGTCGTCGGCTACATACAAACGACAACGGTTATATGGTCTTTATACAAAGTGTGACTCTGTGCCTGCTCTTCCCGTCACGTCTTGATTCAACGAAACCTAACAAAGAATGGAATTATGATGAAAAAACAAGACATAGGCTTGTTCGCGGCCATCCTCATACTTCTGTGTGGCTGTTCGCTGAAGCTAGTCGACACCTATGATCAGCAAACCGTCATGGAACTACAAACAATTGAACAAAATATCGAGCGTCTGTATCTCAATATCCAGATGCAGAAGGAAAAGGAGCGTCAGTACCAGCTGTATACCAAGCAGTACATTGACATTGATATCAACATTCGTGCTCTTGAGCGCAGGCAGGCACGACGCGAAAATAACCAGGAAACACTGGAGCAAACTCAGATACTGGCTCAGCTCTGGCAGCAGGACATGAAAGCACACCAACGGAAAGATGTACTTTCGGACTTTTTGATCAAACGCCGTCAGGAGCAATACCGGCAGCTTATCGACACAATACTTCGTGGCGAATTCGCCAAAAGGTAGCCCATTGGAGCCAAGACTATGACTGATCCAATTGCATCCATACTGGAGCAAATTACCACTCAAATCGAAGACTCCGAGATAAAAAATCAGCTAGCCCATGCACTGCAAGCCAGTATTGAAAAGCAACAGAGCAGCATCGAAGAACTTCTTATAGAAAGAAAGAACGGTCAGCTAACTGAGGCAGAATTTCAACAGGAGCTCGAACGTGAAAAACTAATCACACACGCGGAAATGCTTAGGTGGCAAATCACAGCCAAGGCTGAAGTTCAGAATATCGTAAACAAGACTTTCCAGGCACTGGCTGACCTGCTGGTGTAATCACCTCATCCTTGCTACAGGCAAATTCAACCACAAAAGCTTACGACGTAATACCGTTACACAATAGACACATGCATAGGGCGTTCATAGTTGTTGATTCGCTCCCGGGTCGACTACACCTTACCAGGCGCAGGTGCTTTCTATTTTCTGCCAATGAGTTGATTATCGATGGAAACCGTTTCAATTTTGGTAGATGTACAGAACGTCTACTATACAACCAGGCAAGCCTACGGTCGCAACTTCGACTACAACGCATTCTGGCGACACGCAACCAATAACAGGAGGGTTATAAACGCAGTCGCCTATGCAATCGACAAAGCTGATGAAAAGCAACGGCATTTTCAAAATATACTCAGGGCGATTGGCTTTGAGGTAAAGTTAAAACCCTTTATTCAGCGTTCCGATGGTTCTGCCAAAGGTGATTGGGATGTCGGCATTACATTGGATGCGATGGAATATGCAGAACAAAGCGACACCATTATTTTAGTTTCGGGTGACGGTGATTTCGACTTACTGGCAAACAGAATGAGAACCAAACACAACACGTCGGTAGAGGTGTATGGCGTTGACAGGTTGACCGCAGCGTCATTGATAGACTCTGCCAATAAATTCATCCCAATAGAATCAGACTTATTACTAAGATGAAACCAGAACACGTACAAGTTACTGTCGCTCTTCATCATTTAATCAAGATGGCGGTTATGGACAATAATCCATAAATGATAGATGCATGAAAAGCACTGTTTATAAAAACAACATCCCATGGGGCTTCACAATGAATAAAAAATCAATAAAGATTAAAATCTTTTCCATAATACTATTATCTGTAACATCCAATCACTTACTGGCCGAGGAGAAAACTCATGATAAGAGTGCATGGAACCGCCTCTACATAGGCAGCCAAATTAATAGCCTCCATTATAAATCAAGCTTTTCAACAAGCTCTCAACCGGGATCATACTTTATCAATGAAGACTATGCCCAGCTGATGACCGCAGGGTCTGGCTCACTATCAGGAAAAGACAACTCTGCCGGTATCAATATAGGATGGAATTACGCGTGGAATAATTTTATCGTCGGCATTGAAGCCGATTATTTAGAGGCCAACAAAAAGTTTAAGATAAACAGTGGTGATGTTGTCTATATCACGCAACCTGCACACACCTTCAAAACGGTCAGCCAAATAAACATCAACCATACATTCTCCTTGCGCCCCAAGGTTGGCTACCTGTGGGGTGACTCGCTGGTTTACATTACCGGCGGATTATCATTAGTAAAACTAGACTACCGCTTCAACTTTTCTGAAACCTTTCAAAACCAACAAGCCACTGCCAGCAAGTCAAATACCCAGAAGGGTTGGACTATTGGAGCGGGTATGGAACACACGTTAAACAACAACTGGTCTGTAAAATTTGAGTTTTTATACTCTGAATTTGATCAATTGAATGCAAGCAGTCAGCTGACTGATTACCCTGACCAGATTATTGACAACAAGGTCAAAATAAAAATGTCTAACGTCAGGATTGGTGTTAATTACTGGTTTTAACGCCATTTTTCCGGAGGGTATTTTGTGCGCTAACTAACAACAAGCTAGCCTAACAACTCTAAACAGCTCACAATAAAACAACACTCAAAAAAAGACACAGCCATGACCAATGTATACGAAACACCACAATCCGATCTGAAACGTGATGATGAGCAGTATGAATATGCCGGCTTCTGGATCAGAACAGGGGCATCCATTATCGACTCCCTATTGATACTCGCCATTACAATCCCATTACTTTTTATGGTTTATGGCAGTAGTTACTACGCATCAGAAACCTTCATCCATGGCCCCTTCGATGTGTTTATCAATTATATTTTTCCGTTAGCGGCAACACTGATTTTCTGGTCTTACAAGTCGGCGACCCCCGGAAAAATGCTCATCCGTGCCAAAATTGTCGATGCGAAGACCGGTCAGAAACCTTCGACAAGCCAGTTTATCGTCCGTTACGTCGGTTACATCCTGTCCATGATTCCCTTGTTTCTCGGCTTCTTATGGGTCGCCTGGGATAGCAAGAAACAAGGGTGGCATGACAAGATAGCGGGTACGGTTGTCATCCGTAATCGTAACAGTGGTACTGAAGACGTGTCATTTCCCAACCAGTAGCCCAGGGCTGTCGGTATCTCACAGCGGCAGAAGTCCTTTCTGCCGCTTATTAATACGCACTTGATACAAGGCTAGCGTCAACAAGCAAATCGTATGCCCTCGCCATCGCGTGCGACATAACAACATCACTGCATACATTAAGCTGCGATACCCACGCATCGCCCAATATTACTGATCTCCCACGACAAGGATGCATGTATGAAACCGTTATTGCCTTTATTACTGTTATTTAGCCTGTCAGGCTGCAGCTCAAATACCTGGTGGCCCGACACCAACAGCCAGGAGCTCTGTGAGATAAAGTTCAAGCCTGAAGGTCATATCAATACCACGCATATTGTTTCCACAATTGCCGGTGTGCCAGGCCGCACTGCCGAACGATACGCTTTATATTCCCAGGTTCCCGATGCCCAATGGTTCCGTTTTTCTGCACCGGCCGTTTCTGTCTGGGCAACCGTCGTCCCCTGGGAGTGGGACTACCGCTATGACGTGAATGCCATCCTCCACTCGCTGCATGGTGGCAACCAGGAGCAGATAACAACAAGACGATCACGGTTAGTGAATGAGATTAATGACTACGCGCGGCAGGATCTCCGGGAAAACGACTGGAAAGTCGGGTTTCTCATCCATGCGTTAGGCGACAGCTACGCACATGTCTACCAACGAAACCCTCAGAGTGATCAGCAGGCATACGGCCCGGCCATCGGACACGCCGTCAGCAAGGGACTCTATTCTGCCGACTCCATTCAGGAAAACATAGATAACTATCTTGCCTATATTCAGGCGCTCTATGATGCACTGAATACTGGCAATGGTAACCAGAGCAAGCTCTACAACTTCAAACACAGTGTGGACTATTGGCGCACGAAAGATGATGCCTATATCGCAGCGAAAATAGCCGACTTTAATATCAGCGACAGCGCTCCCATCCATTACTGTGAACATCAGGAATGGGCTAAGGAAGTCACGAAACAGGACGTCAGCCTGTTTCTGAAAGCGCTCAAGCACAAGCTGCGTGAAGACGTATAAACCATGAACCTGACCAACAAAACCCTGTTGAACGATTAGCATCAACGGCGGTCTATCGAGTATCCACGCACCACAGCACACACTATGCTCAAACCGGGCGGACAATGAGGCCTGTTTCATGCGCCAATGTTATGAAGATCTTTGGCAGACCACATTGGAAAACCCTTTTTCCAATGTGAATACCCATGCCTATCTCATACGACATGATGACGGCAACATCCTGGTTTATAACACCAGCAATACCGATGATATTCAGGCCATGGCAGCGCTGGGCGGCGTCAGGCTGCAGTGCCTCAGTCACCGCCATGAAGCCGGTGATTCCCTGCGGCTGATTAACGAGACCTATCATCCCCGCCTATGTGTCGATCGCCTCGAAGCCCCGTATATCAACCAACGGGATATCAGCCTGGCACTGTCAGGTACCACAACACTGGCCACGAACTTTGTCGCTATGCCGACGCCTGGTCATACAGAGGGAGGGTTTTCTTACGTCTATCGCTCCCCCACCGGTTTAACCTATTTATTTACGGGGGATACCTTCTTCCTGTCAGACGCTCAGTGGTCAACCTTTGTGCTGGCGGATCAAGGGGGCTGTCCGTCTCGTCTTGCTCACAGTCTGATGGCACTGCGTGAGCTGCAGCCGGATGTCGTTCTATGCAGCGCCTCGGTTGGCGACATGGCTGTCGCTGAAGTCTCCGGGGATGACTGGACTTATGCTATAGATAACAATATCCATTGCCTTCGTGACTCAAAAGATTCGGAAGAGCCGTAACTGACGCAGCCCTTTAGCAAAATAATAACGATCAGGCCATGAAACAGTTCTGTCGAATAATCATCTTTGCCTTCGGCATACTGTTGCTTGATAAGGCGCTCGCCACAGAGATACATGTCAGCCCGGGCAAGTACAATGATTATTATCACCTGCGCTTTGCGCTAACCCCGGAAAACTGCAAGCTAAGCATTCCCCCTACGGAACGGCAACACCGATTCGCAAACAACACCTATGAATTTTCAGAAAGCGGCCAATTTGAAGTCTTCATCCGCAAGCAGGCTTTCCCGATTCCGGCGCCCCACATCAGCAGTGAATTCCTGATCCTGCGTATGCCCTCGACCGCCCCGGACACTCCCGACGCCCATCACCATATTGCCGCTAAACGCGCATTATTCGAGCAGATCCAGACGATGAAATCGAAAGGAAAGGGATCCGTTGACGTCTCAATAGAACTCAACCCATATGTGACAGTACTAAAGCGCACCCCCCTGACGTTGGAGCTGTCAGGCCGCAACGTGTTTTTCCGCCAGGCAAAGGGAGAATACATTGATTATGTAGGTCCCCTGAAACAATGACCCTTTTGCCGTTCATCCTTGCCCGCCCTTTGCCTGAGCTCGCCCTCCTGCGTGAACACTTGGCTGTCAGTAACAGCGATGGGTTGAGCCCGTGAATATTTATCCACGGGTACCTGAATTCCCCCTATAAAGAACAGAATTATTTTTTAATAGCGCCTCAATGACTTATTCGAAAGGCAGCTAATAATGCGCACCCATCACTGCAGTGGGTAACTATAATTAATGTTTGGAGGTAGGCGGAAGGAGTACTGCCATGAGAATAAGCCCATTCATATTTGCACTGCTGCTGTCCGCCACAGGAAGTCATTCAGCAGAGCTGGATACTGTTTCTACAAGCGCATCCATGGATGTTGCATTATATGCGTCTATCACTGGGCTTGACGCTTTCACCCTCACCACAACGGACAAATCAGGCTCTGCGAATGCGGTCTATAGCGGAAGCGATACCTATCATCTGGAAAGCAATGGCCAGGTCACAGTGCTATTGACCAGCAGTAGCCTTTCACTAAGCGGTGAATCCATAAACACGACCTTCACACTGGATGGCAAGCCCATCACAAGCTATACGACCGAGTCCAATAGCGTTCATAACGCAACGCACACGGTTGAGGGCTCTGCGCAGCTTGGCAAGATCTCTGACCAAAAGGCCGGTGAGTATTTCGCTAGTGTCACACTCACCGTCATCGGCATAGATTGAAGCTCTCTCTATCCGGCGAATATCATCAGGCCATGCAGGACAATCTGCCAGGAACAGATACGCCCTGCCCCCGTTGTTTATCGCTTCCTGCACTGTTGCACTTATCAGCCTGTATCTTTGGGTTTGGCCTTGCTGGCAATAATGTCTATCTCTCAGCCCATCCTCTCAATGGACAAGCTATCATGAAGTTCGCTGCATAGAACCATTGAACCCTGGAATGTTCAGTCGGTCAGATCAACATAGCAATTCAAGGCACTCAAAGACTGTGAATAACTACGACCATCAGACATTGGCCGCCCAGCTGGCCTGCCCTTATGGGGAAGACGGCACAGCCATTGCCGAGAAGATGAACGAAACCAATGCATTTATCACTGAACGCAGTATTGAAATGCTCGCGCCAACCGCCGGTGAGCGCATCGTTGAAATCGGTCCCGGTAATGCCCTGCTTTCACGCCCACTCATTGCAGCCCTGGAAAGCAATGGTGAATATATTGCACTTGAGCCATCAGTCGAGATGGCGCAGCAGGCCTGGGACAACCTGTCAGGTCTTAATGCGGCCCCTGTGACCATATTCACCGACGACAGCCTTTCTGCACCGGTGATGACACACTCAGTCGACGGTGTGATGGCCGTCAATGTACTCTATTTCATCGATGACCTGGATGCCTTGTTCCGCAAGATCATCACCTGGCTCAAACCTGGTGGCCGCGCCGTTTTCGGTGTGCGTTCTGACCAGTGCCTCCAATCCATTCCCTATACCCGTTACGGTTTCAGTATCCGCTCCCTGGCAGAGATACAGGCTTCTCTTCTGGCCAGCGGTTTTCGCCTGGTCGAATCCAGCTATTACGATGAAGGCATACAACTGTTTGATGAACTGGAAATTCGACTGGATGCCTTGATCATTAAGGCAATCATGTAATAATGCGCGATTGCGTCACCCTGAAACCACCAGCACAGGACTTGCCTGGTGATAACTGCAGCAGGAAAACTGCCATCAAAACAAGCCTGCCAGGAGTTGCATGTCGGATTCTTACCATCTCGCGCAGATCAACATCGCTACCGCAAAAGCGCCATTGGACAGCCCGGCCATGAAGGGTTTCGTGGATCAGCTGGATGCTATCAATGCGTTGGCGGATAACAGTCCGGGGTTTGTCTGGCGCCTGCAAACAGACGACGGGGATGCCACCGCCCTGCAGGTCTTTGATGACGAGCGCATCATCGTCAACATCTCGGTCTGGGAATCATTGGACACCCTGAAAACCTATGTCTATGCCGGCGACCACCTGACGGTGCTCAAAAACAAAAAAAGCTGGTTTGAAAAAATGGCCGGCCCCTCCCTGGCGCTGTGGTGGATACCCGAAGGTCATATTCCATCAATCGCCGACGCCAAGGCTGCCCTGGAAACACTGAAAACAAAGGGTCCCAGCCCGGAAGCCTTTACCTTTGCCACACCTTTTCCAGCCCCCAGTACCGTGTCTGTCTGACGAGCAGGCGTGATCTACTGCGTGGTCGTGCCACTGTGCACACCAGGGGATTGATCAACGAAGGGACATTAAGGAGCGCTCCATGGCACTCGAACTCTGGATCTACTACACACTGGCCATTCTGGTCTTGACCGCCTCCCCGGGGCCCAGCGTACTGCTATGCCTGACCACCTCGGTGACGGATGGCTTCAAGTCTGCCATCTATACCGCGCTGGGCAGTCTGACCGCCATTGTCGGTATCATAACGCTCTCGTTTACCGGGCTGGGACTTGTTGTCAGCACATCTGAGTTGGCATTCACTATCATCAAATGGACAGGTGCCGCTTACTTGATTTACCTGGGCATCCGGGCGCTGACCTCATCACAGCATAATTATGACATCAGTAACAGTGAATCAGCTTCCTCACCTCGCAAACCCGGCAATCTTTTCCTGAGTGGCTTCATCGTCGGTGCCAGCAACCCCAAGGCGATTGTGTTTTTCACCGCCCTGTTTCCGCAATTCATTACCCCTTCGGCCTCCCTGGTGACGCAATACCTTGTGTTTGTCATCACATTTGCCGTACTGGAGCTGTCCTGGCTGCTCTTTTATGCCTGGCTGGGCGCAAAGTCGTCGCGCTGGCTGATGCAGACCGGCCGGGCCCGTTTCTTCAATAAAATCACCGGCGGTGTGTTTGTCAGCGCCGGCCTTATCCTGTCCAGTACCCGGGCATCCGCCTGATCATTCCCAAGCGGCGGAAGAATGAGCGATTACACCGAGATGGGTCGATACATCCTGAAAACCCAACCCTTCAGTCAGTTCCTGGGGACGGAACTTGATGCGCTCTGCCGGGGCTGGATCCGGGATTCACGCTCAGCGATGCGATGCTTATCGATGGGGAAGACTGGAGCGATCAGTTAGCATCCCTGCAACATCTTACCTATGAAAATGCAATCCTAATTTGCTCGACTACGTTATAAGGGAGGGAATGAGACCCCAATGCCTGTTTTAATCGTGAAACCCTGTCAGATAACCCCCTGACATTAAATTGCTGATAAATTGTCGCCTTTATCTGGCCTTCCATATCGTTATAAAACTCCTGCATGGTTGGCGCGTAATTTTCACCGCAACAATTCCTTACTCCGTTCTCATCTTTCGGGATACCGTCTAATACCGCATCCGGCAAACAACCATATTTTTCTTTGATGCGTTTTACTGCACGCATTAATTCCTGAACACGATCCTCATCGACATTGAATTGATTATCACAGGTTTCTGCATAGGTAACGTCAGAAAACGTCAAGTATGTAATTCCCTGTACCTTGCTATAGAGATGCCAATTTTCATCAAGATTATACCTTGCTTCAAAATCAAGCAGCGTTCTCCGCAAGATATTGAAAACCACTTTATAGTATTCCACTAACGCTTTATCTTTCTCCGACGGGGCACACTGCGTCAGCAGCGAGCGTTTCGCATCACCGATAGTTTTTACCCAGACGGTTATATTTTCAGAGCCCGAAAACCCTAACTCAGACAAATACACTGAAAGACTGAAATCATCCTGTCCACCGTTCTTGATTCGATTGATATGTTTGAACAAGGCATCCTCTTGAATATCACCTTTCTCTTTGCCTATATCCTTGACCCCGTCAAAACAGATGTCCTCAAACGCATTACGCAAATCATGCCCACCCGTTGCCCGGAGCAGCCCAGCACCATCATCTAAAGCGTTATCAGCCTCCCGAAAACGGCTCGGTGCTTTATCGCTTTCGACACCTACGACCGACATATTCCGAACAGACCGCCCCGTCAAATCCCCAACATCCATCCGCTGTTGCTGTTGAAGCAATAAGCTCCGGCAAGCCGCATCATCAAGCACCAGGGAACATTTTCGCCCCAAAAAAGAACATATTCGGCAAACTACAGCCAAACACCCCGTACCCTGGGAATGCCGATACAAATACAGAGAGAGCTTTTCCCTGCAAGAAAATGCTGAGTGATTATTCAATAAGCCACCTGTAAGGATGTAAAACACAAATACCTAATTATTGGACAACACAAAAACAAACTAATTCATTTTTGAAAAATGATTGGCAATATTTTTGAATAACGGCTTGATACTGGTGTGACGATCCATACTGACTGGTGGTCTTGACCAAAATGTCGACGACACCTGGCCGCGGCCGGGTTCTCACTTGCGGGTATAAAGCAGAAAAACATCACTTTGAAAAGGTACAACAGGCAGATGATGCCGCCGTTTCGACAAAGGCCAACACCGTGAAAAAATACCGCGATTTTTACAACGATGTCGTCTCAAAACTTCGTCAGGCGCATAAAGGCGCTTAACCACAGCCTCTAAAGCACATCATCATAAAGAGGATCGCATCTTATCAATAAAAGGAACTAAAGAAGGCTTTTCCAGTCTAAATATCAGGCATAAACAGTTTCTACCGTTATAACGCTTGCACAGGCCTGCTGAAAGACAGGGTCAGAAGGCGAGCAAAAAGCTGACGGGGCTCCTAATGGCGACCAGCGTTACTCAACCTATACAACCTCAGTCACGCATGAGGGCCTTTTACGAGAAAGTTCTGGAGATCCTGTCCTGTATATTTTGCTGCCGGTGTGTAGCGGCTCAGAGACCTGATGAGTACTACCACAACCCGATCGACATCGCCAGACAGCCGACAACAACCTTAACTCCCGCTTAACGATCTGAAGAAGTAAGGCTAAATTGAATGAAGAGAGCGTCCCCTGTGCTCTTCAGGCAAAAT
>NZ_BAABFL010000385.1:0-11717 GCF_039540975.1 Kistimonas scapharcae | reverse complement strand
CTTAATCCCGACAGATCTTCAGCTGATCAACTTAAGAAAGCGGCTTGAGTTGGGGCGACAACTATGTTGACAAACACCGAAACTAAGCTTCAGTATCTAGACGTGAAAAAGGATGAAGTTGTATATTTGCGTGGCTTGTCAGCAGCAGAAGTGCAATCACGCATTGAATCAACTAAAGATATCCCTCCTGTTGAAGAACTACAAACGCTTACATTAAGAAAGAAAAAGAAGAAAAAGAAAAAGAATCCAGAATTGTGTGTGGACGCTGCAGATGCCGGGAGTGTAGATAATTCATCTAGTGTTGCGCCAGTATCAAAAAAATCTATTCCAAAGTTGCAGGGTGCTGAAAAAACAACAATATCGTTGGATGAACCTTCTAAGTCTGATGAGCACGCTGAGATTGAAAATGTAGAGGGGGCTTTAGCATCAGGCTTTGAGGCAGAAGGTGTCTCCGGTAGCGGTATAGAGACTGAAGGTTCTGTTTCAGGAATGTCAGAGGATAAAACGGTTGCTAATGCTATTACTAATCTTTTAAGCACCAATTGGGATAGTAAAGTTCGACAAGCCATAGCGGAATTGGAAGCCTCCAAAAAAGAAGGAGAGGAAAATCATATATATAATATACAATGGCTCAACGGGGTAATTGATGACATGGCAAAGTCAAAAAGAAAGAAGGAAAAGGGGGTTGAAGCGCTAAGGGAACATTTAGCCTGGGAACATATTCACTCTGTGTTTAAGGGTGGTCATAGGGAGGTGATGAGAGAACACCTGAATAAGGCAAAAGAGCTTCTCCTCATGAACTTAAGCAGAAAAGTAGGGGTGCAATATCAGGATATGCCTGAGCCCAAACAGTTAGAAGCTGATGTTTATGCTCAATTAGAAAGGGTGAAAAATATCTTGAGTCCAGCGGATATTGATGAATGGCTGTTTGGTATCACATGCCAAACGAGAAGTATTGCGCATGTTTATAGTCACTTTAAGGCGATTTACCCAAATAACCAAAGATTTGTACAGCTGTATCGATCTTGGTATTCGCTAAAGAGCTTATATCCCTATCAATCCTGATGAGTTCGTTGGTGTTAATGTCTGTTCTTGAATAAAACACGTTGTGTAACGATGACAAGACATTAACCACTAGCGCCTCATGAGTCATGAGGCGCGTTTGCAATATTGTTTTTTTCAGTGACGAATGATTGAGTGGGTCAGAGCCTGGGCTCTGTTATCCAACTCTGCCAGCATCTGGCTGATCTTTTCCTTCTCTTCATTCATCTGGGCACTGGTGCGGCTCGCACGGGACTGGCGATGACGCTCAATGGCTTCGCGAATACGCTTTTCCTTGCCGCAGATGGTTTTTGAGACTTCGCTCAATGACGGATGTGCCGCAGCGGCCTCTGTCTGAACCTGTTCAGTGGCTGTTGTAGCCTCTTCTGCAGCGATCTCGGCGACGGCCGGTTTGGCTGTGATGTCGGTCAGCGACTCGGTTGCTGAGATGTCACCTGCCAATACCGCATCCGCCGCAGCGGTAATGGCCGCAAGCTGGGCAGAAATAGCAGAGTCCAGTTCAAAGCTGCCCAGGTCAACCAGTGAGCTGCTGCGGGAGGCGCGCACCGGCTGAACGGGTTCAACGGGTTTAGGTGCTTCTGGTTTGACGGTGGTTTGAACGGGTACTTCTGTCGCCTGCGGTTTGGCGACCGCGGGACGAGAGACCTCAATGGTTGCCACCGTGCGTTCCAGCGGACTGGGTTTCGCTTCCCTGGGTTGTTCGGTGGCTTCCTGTTTCACGGAGGCAGCCTTGATAATGCGTCCCTGAGGTTTTTCCTCTTCTGCCTCCACCTTTTTCTTTGCGGTGACGGGCACAGGCGTTTCATCATCATCGTCGCTGAAATCACTGTCACCGCCGAGCAGGGACATCAGTTCCTTTTCGATGGCGGAGATGGAGCGGCTTTTACGGGGCTTTTTCTTGGGGGAAATGCAAACCGTGGTAGTTTTATACCCCTTCAGACTCTTGGCGTTGAACAGCTCAATGGCATCCTGTTCCACCTCGGCCAGCTCTTCACGGGTTTCAACATAGTCGTACACGTCAACGGAGAAGTTGTCGGCGCCGTGGACACGAATGTCCTTGTAAAGGGGGTAGTCGAGCTGCTGCTCGGCAGCAGCCACCATCTTCTGCCATTGGTCGTCGAGGTCGTTGCGCGTGTTGCCGACATAGACCTGGTTCGTGATTTTGTTAGTAATGGTGAAGATAATCAACGGGGACTCCGCTACAGCCTTTTACCTTGAAATCACCCTGTGTCCGGCATGCCGAAGGTGCCGGTTAACAAGGGTGCGCTCATGGATGTGAAACAGGTCGGCAATTATAACGGCAGGGGCGGGTGATGGTAGTCTCAGGCGGTCAGTAATTGTCGCAGCAGTTCGTGCGCTTCCGGGCTTGACTTACCGGGTTCTGGCGATCAATTCCGGTACGGCGTGGAATGCCAAAGACTCAGTGGCGCCAACCCGCATCCGGGTATCGGATTGGCGTCACTGAGCAGGCAATAGCGATTAACTCAGGCCGGTAATATGGCCATTGTCGTCAATATCGATATTCATGTAACCCGGCTTCGAGCCGAGGCCCGGCATCGTCATGATCTGACCGCAGAGGATATAGACAAATCCGGCACCTGCAGACACGCGAACCTCTCGAACCGGGAAGTCGAAACCAACCGGCGCGCCTTTCAGCATCGGGTCGTGAGAGATGGAGAGCGGCGTCTTCGCCATGCAGACCGGCAGGTTGCCGTAGCCCTGGGCTTCCAGTTCGGCAATCTGCTGAGCAGCTTGTTCGGAGAAGTTCACCGTTGCTGCACCATACCCTTTGGTTGCCAGGGTGGTGATCTTGTCCTGCAGGCCTGTGTCCAGCGGGTAGAGACGTTGGAATTGTGCAGGCTGCGTGCTGCAGGCCTGTTCCACTTCGCTGGCCACTGCCATGGCGCCTTCGCCACCGAAACGGAAGGTGTCGCTGATAGCTGCACCGGTGGCGCCGAATTCACGGGCTTGCTCCAGCAGCCAGTTCAACTCTTCTTTGGTGTCATCCGGGAAGCGGTTGACGGCAACCACCACGGGCAGACCGTAGCGCTTCACGTTGTTGATGTGCCACTGCAGGTTGCAGACGCCTTTTTCCAGCGCTTCCTGGTTCGGCTCAATCATGCCCTTGTCCAGCGGCTTGCCCGGTTTCAGGTCAAACAGGCCGGAATGGGATTTTAGGCCGCGCAGGGAGCAGACCAGTACCGCTACATCGGGTGTCTTGCCGGAGTAGTGTGCCTTGATGTTGCAGAATTTCTCCAGACCCATGTCCGAACCAAAGCCGGCTTCGGTGACGACATAGTCGCCCATTTTCAGCGCCAGGCGATCGGCCAGGATGGAGGAGTTGCCGTGGGCAATATTGGCGAAGGGGCCAGCGTGGATCAGGCAGGCACCGCCTTCCAGGTTCTGCATCAGGGTCGGGTTGATAGCGTCTTTCATGATGGCGGTCATCGCACCGGCCACTTTGAGGTCTTCGGCGGTGACGGGCTTGCCATCCAGGTCATAGGCCAGGATCGCTTTACCAATCCGCCGACGCATATCCTGAATGCTGTCGGTCAGGGCCAGGATGGCCATCAGCTCGGAGGCTACCGTGATGTCGAAGCCTTCCTCGCGGGGCACGCCGTTCATGTTCTCGCCGGTAGTGTTGCCCGGTTGCCCGACTGTGATGGTGCGCATGGCGCGATCGTTGTGGTCAACGACCCGTTTCCAGACGATACGGTTCTTGTCAATTTTGAGTGCTGTCAGACCACTGCGTTGCTCGAATGCTTCATAACCTTCACGTTCTTCGTGATACAGGCGGCTGTCGAGTGCCGCTGATGCCAGGTTATGGGCGCTGGTGATGGCGTGAATGTCACCGGTCAGGTGCAGGTTGAAATCTTCCATTGGCACAACCTGGGCGTAACCGCCACCGGCTGCACCACCCTTGATACCAAAGACGGGACCCATGCTGGGCTGGCGGATACAGCTGATCGCTTTACGGCCGAGCATGGACAGGCCCATGGTCAGACCAATGGTGTTGACGGTCTTGCCTTCACCAAACGGTGTCGGTGTGATGGCGCTGACGAGCACCAGTTTACCGTCGGGTCTGTCTTGTAATTTGTTGAGGGAATCGATACGCACCTTGGCCTTATAGTGGCCATAAGGTTCTATGTCCTGGTGCTCTAGACCGAGCTGGGCTGCAACATCAGTGATGGGTAACAGGCGTGCACTACGAGATATCTCGATATCAGACTTCATGGAACCGGGAGCCCCCTAGGTTAAGGTCGTTATTCGCTACCTTGCAGAGGGGGACGATGGTGACAGAAGTTCAGATATGCAAAATTGATCTAACGCAGGGAATGTTTCTCATTTAGCGGGCTTAGAGGTATCTACGTATCCTCGAAGTTGTTGTGCGCTGTTTCGATGATATCCAAGTGAAATTGACTGACTCTTTTATTAAGTGATGATAAATAGTTTGATATTTATGTGCCTATAAGGTGCTTTAAAAAATGCTTTATTTATGAACTACTTCATTGTTTTTTTCTTATTTTAGCGAGTCGTTGATAATAGCGACTGTATCTGATGTCAATCTTATTTCTGATAATAAAAGCCTTATTTATATGTCGATTCTTTTTTGTTAATAGTTTTATTGGATAGTTCATGTTGCTGTTTGTGCTTTTGTTATCGTGTTTAAAACTTTTTAGTCTATAGATATACTTTTCATTTGATCTACAAATTCCTGTGCCGCGTTTTGATTATACTCGCCCTCAATGATTTCCATTGTGGTGATGTTGTAGAGTACATCGATAATCTTAACTGTGAATTCTGCTCTAGGAAGATGTCTGCATCTAAGTTGAGATCTTGCTTCAGGTTTTGTGTGATGAAATATTATGCATATGGTAGGAGTTTGAATGTGGATTTTTCTTCTTTTAAATGAATAATCAAATGCGCCTTCTAATCTGCCCACGTTTCTGCATGGCACTATGAGCGGCTTTTCTTTAGTGATTGCTCTATTATTAATATCGATGTGAGCGTTTTTAAATTTTATGTCTGGATGATGTGAGTGAATAAAGTTAACGAATTTTGTTAGCAGTGCGTCTTCAATATTGATATGTGCAATTCTATCAGCCTCTTTTAATTTATCTACGGCGTCTTTGTCCGCAATAGCTGGTGGTGTAATAAATAAAGAGAAAACTCTTTGAGTGGTGAGTGATTTGTCATCCGGCTGGACTGTACTGATATCGGGTGTTGGTTCTCGCGGTGCATTTTCGGCAATGTGAGCGTCTGTTATAGCAGCCGATAGTGCAGTTGTTTCTACTGGAACAAAGGCAGCTGCGCCCTGTTCATGAACAGGTATATCGCCACGGGTTGTTACCCGCAGTTCAGAGCTTGGCCTGCGGGATGATGGAGTATGTATCACAGCGGTTGATGGTAAAGTCATCACTTCCTTCTCTGGTGATGGTCCTTCAATAACGGTATTGGATATGCCTTTTCCCGTCCCGGTCAACAGATCTTCATCATCGCCGGATGATGCGGATAAGTCGGCTAAATTCTGAAGGCTGTTACTGCGAGAGGGAGCGGCGTTAGATTCTACATCACTGTGAATGCCTTGCGCTCGTGATTCTTCTTCATATTTCCCAGGATTTATTGAACTGAGCGTTGTTTCAGAAACATTCAATGTGTCGTCTCTTTGTCCGCTTAACGAGGGAAGCAGCGATTGTTCCTCTTCATTGACTTGTCGTGCAGGGCGCCAACAGCAACAAGTAAAGAGTAATTTGAAGAATGTAAGGATCCTGTCGCACCAGGTAAGAAACGCAGCTTCTGAGGGAGAGGTTATTCTTATGTTTCTTGTGCCAAATGGGCGGGTTACGCTTGTGTTCTCATCCCTACTGCCTGTTCGCTGCCCATGGCGACTCATGGAGGATGGATCAATCATTGCGGGTCTCCGGATGATTTAAGTCATGTTTCAGGTATTACTATATATATGACCTTGTTGGCTTGAATTCGTTCCATTTGTTTTTTTTTCAAAAAACGATTGTATTTTTAACCTTATTTTATTTGTTGTTTTTGATGGGCTTTTGTTTCTTTTGGAGGGTATTGGTGGTGGGTCATATGGAAAAATGCTTCGTTGACCGGTGGGTATGTCGTGCAATGTTTAGCTGGCAATATATGCTTTTATCTACACATCAATGTATACGTATTATGCCGTTAATCGATGGCCAGACTAGCCATTCTATTTTATCGCTATCACCATGGAGTCTGCGCCTTGCAGGTGTTCGATTCGCGTTCCGCTAAATCCTGCCGCTTCCAGCCAGCTGCAGCAATCTGCACCGGTAAAGTCAAATCCGCCCTGCGTTTCAACCAGCATGTTCAAGCTCATCAGTAATCCATGCGTATTTTCCCGGCGATCATCGTCAATCAAGGATTCATACACCACCAATGCTCCACCTTCTGGAAGCGCTTCAAACGCTTTTTTAATGAGAAATTGTTTTTTGCCCATATCCCAGCCGTGAAGGATATGTCCCATTAGAATGACATCTGCACGAGGAAGGGGGTCTACGAAGAAATCACCAGAGACATAATGAAGCCGGTCACTGAGTGCGTGCTGGCTAACATTGTGGTTAAAAAAGCGGGCAATACGTTCCAGGTCAAAGCCTACCCCGGTTAAGTGGGGATGAGACAATGCAACCTGTATGGCGAGATCTCCCTCTGCGGTACCGATATCAGCGAACGTCTTAAAATGGGACCAGGGGAATTGGCGGGCAATACAGCCATTTGAGGTTTTACTCACTCCGCTCATGGCGCTTATGAACTGGGCGAGTTTGTCATCATCTTCATACAAAATGCTGTAAACATCTTCATTTCCATCAGCGAAATCATGTTGGGGTTTCCCGGATTTGATGGCATCAGTCAATCGCCCCCAAACCGGGTATAAATGGTGATTGGCGAGTTCAAGAATACTTCCAATGTATGACGGATGATCTCGGTTTAAAAAGAGCGCTGTCTCTTCGGTGTTTTGATATTGTCCCTCGTGCCGTTCCAGAAACCCCATGGACACAAGGGCGTCAAGAAAGTCCTGAGCGCCGCGCGGGTGGAGCTTTAGCCTTTCGGTCAGGGCGTTCAGGTTGGCAGGGGCTTTTGCCAGTTCGGTAAAGAGATCCAGCTCCAGGGCACTCAGCAGGACTTTTGAAGACCAGAATGCCAGTCCGGTTTGCAGGATTCGGTCCGGTGCTGGTATAGACATGGTTTCTGCTCGTTTTGGAAGTTATGACTCGCTTTGGCGCTGTATGGCCAAGATAGATGCTTCTGCCAGCTGAAGCATAGACACAAGTGCTTTTACACACCATGTTTCGAAAGCAAGGATTTTGTCGATGGATTTGAGCTCCAATCCTCGGTGCTAAGGCAAAGCAATAATAGTAATTGACTGACAGATACTGTAGTCTGCACGGCCTCCAGCCGGGCTGGTTATTTAATGTGCAATACAGAGAGAAATTATGAGCTTTGCCTCCCTGGGACTATCTGCCCCCATCCTTCAGGCCATTGCTGAGCAGGGCTATGAAACGCCTTCGCCGATCCAGGCCAAGGCAATACCGGCCATTCTTGAAGGCAAGGACGTTATGGCGGCAGCCCAGACCGGAACGGGCAAGACGGCCGGGTTCACCCTGCCCATCCTTGAACGACTGTCGCAGGGGCAACGGACCCAGTCCAACCAGGTGCGAGCACTGGTGTTGACGCCGACCCGTGAGTTGGCCGCCCAGGTGGGGGACAGTGTGGCAACGTATGGCCGGCATCTGCCGCTGCGTTCTACCGTGGTGTTCGGTGGCGTGAAAATCAATCCACAGATGATGAAGCTGCGCCGCGGCGCTGATGTGCTGGTGGCAACGCCGGGCCGGCTGCTGGATCTTTACAACCAGAATGCCGTGAAGTTCAACCAGCTGGAAGTGCTGGTGCTGGACGAAGCTGACCGTATGCTGGATATGGGCTTCATTCATGACATCCGCAAGATTCTTGCGATTCTGCCGGCCAAACGCCAGAACCTGCTGTTTTCCGCCACCTTCTCGGATGATATCCGCAAGCTGGCTAAGGGCCTTGTACATAATCCGGTAGAAATCTCTGTCAATCCGCCAAACAGTACAGCCAGAAAAGTGAAACAGTGGATGTGTCCGGTGGATAAAAAGCAGAAGTCTGCTCTACTGACCCAGATGATTCATGATAACCGCTGGCAACAGGTGTTGGTGTTTACACGCACCAAGCATGGTGCAAACAAGCTGACTCGTCACCTGGACGGTGAGGGCATCAAGGCGGCGGCTATCCACGGGAATAAAAGCCAGGGTGCACGGACAAAGGCACTGGCAGATTTCAAGGCAGGGGCGATCCGCATCCTGGTAGCCACCGATATTGCCGCCCGTGGTCTGGATATTGATCAGCTGCCCCAGGTGGTCAACTTTGATCTGCCCAATGTGGCGGAAGATTATGTGCACCGCATCGGTCGAACCGGTCGTGCCGGCGCCAGTGGTCAGGCGATCTCTCTGGTCAGTGCGGACGAGTTCAAGCAGTTATCCGATATTGAGCGGTTGATCCGCCAGGTGCTGACACGAAAACTGGTTGATGGCTTTGAGCCTGTGCATGATGTGCCGGAGTCCCGCCTGGATACCCGTCCACCGCGCCCGAAAAAACCCAAAAAGCCGAAGCAGCCGAATACTGGCAAGGAAGCGGCATCTCGTTCGGGGCAAGCCCGTAAAACGAGTGGAAAGCCAAAGGTATTCAAGCCGGCCGCCAGGAAAGCCCGTAATCGTCCACAGACGCCGTGAGCCTGTCAGCATCAAGGGCTGGCGGACAGTGTGGGGGATGAATCAACTCGTGGCGTGAGTGGATCTCAGGTATATCGCTGTCATTCCACTCGTTCATGAGTCGGCATTTGACCGTTCGTGTCCGTCCGTCGAATTCCGAACTGAGCCCTGTGAGCGTAGTGCAACGCAGGGCGTTTCTCATCTGCTCGCGGTTGTCTGGATAAACATTGATGGTGACGTTGTAACGGCCATCCTGTAACAGCTGATAATCGCACTCTGAAAACTGAATATTGGAAAATCGTGCAATCTTGCCCGGTTTGATCAGGACTTCAGTACTGCCCAGATAGACGGCGCGAAGGGACGGAAGTGTCTGGTCGGCGCTGTGCTTGCTGTCCCCATCAAAATAGGCGACGACGATAATTTTTTCATGCAGGGCTTTCAGTTCGGCACTGGCCCATTCAGATAATTCGACCGAAATTGAAAACTGTGGCCCGTTGATGCTCGTGTCTGAGCAGGCTGTCATGAAATATATAGACAGAAAAAGAAAATATAAACGAAATATATTCTTGTAAAGGCGCATGACGGCAGGGTATTTTCCGGTTGCATGAATGGTAAATGACCCAGTAAAAGTAGCGCATTGTTGCTCATTGCAGCAGAACAAGTTTTTCTTGTAGCCGGTCTATTGCCTGTTGGTGACGGGTGATAGCCGTAAGGTCATTTCGCCCCATCGCTTCCTGTTGGCGCTGCTGGTGCCGCTCTATTGCCCGTAACGTACGTTGCAGACGCACCTGGCAGGTGGCAGAGCCGCACTGGGGGGTGTGGCGATTCGCACAGGTTTTGCAAAGAGTGCTCATGGGACCGTTGGCCAGATATTCATTGTGAGACTGGGCATCATGGCTGAATCAGGCGCTGGTTGTATTGATATGGGCAGTGGTGGAGATGAAACGGTATTCCGGCACCCGGATAAGACGGCTTCTGCTGTATAGCCTTATGGGTTGAAAACCGGCTGAACGGTCGGGTCGATGAGTGTCATGGCTCCTCTGGCGACACGACTTTGGTCAGGCGAACACCGTCGACCGTCATCTGCCAGACGCCGTCCACCTGGCGGGGTGGTTCTGACACATTGAACGTTGTGGTCAGAAATCCAATGCCGACCACAAAGTCATCCCCCGCAAACTCGGCCAGCGGGCCATTCACGCTGGTTGTCGTACGACCTTGGATACGCTGGTAGTTCACCGTGCCGTCAGGGTGAATGGCGATAACCATGTTATGGCTGGTCCAATAGCCGGCGTAATTCATCCGGTTCTCGGGGAGTGGTTTGCCGCAGCCTGTCAGGAGCAGGAAGAGTATGGTGAGGATCAGTGGTTTGTTGATGGCCATGCTTCATCCATGAAGTCGTGTTTTTGATATTCTGTTTACCCTAACACCAATCTCACTGGAAGTGACGCCTATACAATGGCGATGGTTTACTGAAGCACGTACTTATTCAACTATCGCTTTTCCAGGACTGCAAAAGGGTATCGGCAGTCACCAGCTCAATCTGGTGGATAAAGCGGGGCAGAAGGGTGTCCAGCACGGCATGCTGTGTCTGATCCGATGAACCGGCCACTGCGTCGGTCACAACAAGGGTTCGATAGTCACGGTCTACCGACGCCAGCACGCAGGCCAATACGCAATAGTTGGTTTTTACACCTGAAAATATCAGGGTGTCAGGTCGTTGCTTGTCCAATATTCCCTGAAATGCCTGACTTTCAAAGACTGAGTAGGTGTTTTTGTTAATGGTATTGTCAGGATGAGAAAGCTGATCCAAAGGCTCAACCAGGTCATATTGCTCCGGCGGCAGTTGACCAAAATCGGCTGTCAGCCATTGGTGATAGTGTGCCTGCCACGGCGAAGCCGGCGGCTTATTGATCTGGTGCGGAAGAAAGCGGGTGAATACCGTACTCTGTATTTTATTGCGCGCTATATTGGCGATAACCGGTACGATAGCCTGCAGGCCGTCACAGTAAAAATTGCCGGGTTCAGCAAACATTTTCTGCATATCAATCACTATATGTAATGCATGATTACTGAGAGGACCGAAGCGCAGCATCTGAGATTGCATGGTTATTTGTCTGTTAGTTGGATTTGTAATTAATAATTTAACTGATATTCGATATGGTTTTTCTATAGTGGGTCAGTTAAGCCTTTGGTTGAATAGGTTGTTTGCTTGTGTCTCGGTATAGTAATCGTGATGTTAACAACATGATTCAAATAACAAATAAAAGGAGTATGTTATGAGATTATATATCCAGCCGAGTTTTTCTGTGAAAAAAGGATCTGTCGCCCCTGTGAAATCTGGTGCGTCATCTAATGCCAAAGCAGCTTTTGCTTTTAATGGTGTGCGTAGAACAAAATGCACAGGTTCATCTGCAATAGCGAAATTAATACTTTCAGGAAGCGCACCTGTACATAAGACACGTTATGAAAGAATGGAAATGAATATTAGGAAGATTGTGAATCTTCATGGTGCGGATAATGAAGCATTGTATCAGGAAATAAAGAAAGACTGTAAGGACTTTATTGATGCGTTCAATAAAGATAGATCTGAGTACATGGATTTGATTAATACGTTGAAAAGTGTTGCTCTTCTGAAAAAATCAGAGGCAACGTTTGGTAGGTAAGGTTTTTTGTATATCAAGGCTGCTGATTAAGGCAGCCTTTTTTTTGATATGCATTTTGGGGAGTATGAATAGGTTTTTTCAGTGATTTATTTGTTTTTGTGAAATAAAAAGTTAGGCGAATGCAGCAATAACTACACATAATGCTACCTGATTACCACCTAACATAAGCCATTCTCCCGTCTAAACTTACGACACTGGTTTTCCTTGGGTTAGGAGACGTGTCATG
>NZ_BAABFL010000384.1:0-11690 GCF_039540975.1 Kistimonas scapharcae | reverse complement strand
AACAGCCATAATCCAAAATGCATAGCCTAACCATGATCGTTGACTGTTATATATACGTAATCAACGGATCTGATTCATGACCGTACTCCTTTACCTCATTAATACTGTCTTTGCGCCTTCCTGGTTACAGACCAGTGGCTTCTAAGAATTAAGACAATGAAGCAACAGTAATAGTTCAGGCATCACATGCTTTTTTCTTTATACTAATCTAACGTAACTTATTGATATTAATTAATTTTTAATATTTTCACCCAGAATAAGCCAAAGGTCGTACTCCCTATAAATGGCATTTCATCATTCCGCCCAGCGGATACGATTACGTCCAACATGTGCAGACTGTAGTTTGTCGTCGGAGGGGGGGAATTGACGTAGCAGACCATAAAGTGCTTGATGTCATACTGCTATTCAGACATATGGCGACTGCAGCAGTAATTCATCCATGCCTCGGGATAACTGAACGGAACCTATCAGCCTAAACTATCCACAGCGTCCTCCGAATAAGAAGCGTTCTTGATTCAATCAACTCGTTAGAAGAAACACTATCAGAGCAAAAAAGTTATTCACAGGCGGTGGTTATCCCAGTCGTCAGGCGGGCCACGGCTGCTGTGGATAGCGTAAGCTTGGCCTGTGTGGATATAAATATCCATAGTGCTCAGGGTGACATGCCGGGTCATAAACGGAATTTTGATTTCCGTGCCCGGCGGTGGAAATTCCGCTGTCATGCTGAGCTGTGGATTGGCCTTGATGATTCGTTCTCGCCACGTCTGTGGATAACTGCCATGTCGCTTTGCCAGGCCTGCCGCCAGCCGGTCCAGAGAGTCTTTGCCCGTAACGGTATATGAGATCCAGGAAGAGAACTTACTCAGTCCGGTTACACCATGCCCGGAGAGAGTGTTATCCACAGTGGTCAAAACAGCCATAGGATCATCTGCCCCAATGGCTTGTTCATCACGAAGCGGGATTTCAAAGGTGCTTGCTCTCTTCTCGCCCTGAGTTTCCCTGTCAGATGCAGCGTCAGCCAATACCGGTTGTACAGATTCTTCCGCCACGGGTTTATTCACAGGCTCGGCTTTTGGCATCACCGCAGCAATGGCTTCCGGCGAGAAGTGCGGATCATAGGTGATCTCATCCGTCACAGACGCAAAAGCCAGTGCCCGGCTGCCCGGCCGACGCTGTTCATTATGCCTGACCAGTTTCAGTGTCTGGTCCAGCTTGCCGGCCGTCTTGATCTTTTTCCTGAACAGCAGGCCCAGCGTATCATCCGACAAGGCCGGGAGTTCCACACTGCGCCCATACATGGCTTTGCTGGATTTCCTGAAATCGAACTGGCTTGCCGCAATCTGTTGCTGACTGAATCCCACCGCATCCGGCATCCAGATATCCACTTCTTTGAGCATGGCGGTTTCGGTCGGCATCACCAGCATCAGGAAACGCAGGTTTTCCTGGGTGACCGGCTGGGTACTACTTAAACGGATAATTACCCGACCATCGGATTCACGATGCCAGGTGGTTCTGATATCAGCATTAAAGAACTGGTGGGGAATGTTGTATCGCTGGTGATCCAGCGGTGAAGCAACATCCACAATGAAGGGGCTTTCGGGATCAGCCAGGCCGGACACTTCTATTTCGGCACGTAATGGCTCATTCAATCCGGAGAGTAATTTAACGGCGGAGAATTCTATTGCATGGGCGGGGACTGAAATCAGAAACAATACGAATACTGCAAGGACAAAACCCCACGGTCTCATCCCTGACCCGGAAACAAGCTTTGTTTCGAGCGCAGTAATGCCAGTATTCATACCTTTCAGAATAGCAATCGAAACGCTATAAAAGCCTATTTTTTCAATAAATTCATAGGGTTAATTAACATCTTGTGACAGAGTACTGTTATTTTCCCAGTCCTCTTGAGGTCAATAAAAAAACAACTATCAGTAATCTGACACTCGGTAGTGTTGTGAATTATTCTGGGTAATGATCTGCGTTTCTGTTGATTGTGTGATAACAACCGTCTGTTTAGTTATCCCCAACGATCCACATCAGCGTCTGATTTTTTGAAAAAATGCATTTTTCGCAGCAGCGAAAATAAAAAAAGAGGTGCGCTTATTTTTTTATTCACAGCCTCAGAATCAGCAATTCATCAACAGTTTAATAATTCACAGGCCATGTTAACCACAGGAAAACGATTCACAGGCCACTTAATCACAGAAAAACTATCCACATTGCCTTTACGCACAGCTTGAACACCGCTCACGAAGTCATCGACAACTTATACAGTTCGGTACCGGATTCATCGGGCGATTTTCCGAAAATTCGGTACTGACTTGTTATTGACGGAAATGCGAACAAAAATACGCCAGAATAGTGATTACGTGGGTTTTATGGATATCAGGCCGTATCCGTTTTACGGCAGATCTCGCACAAAACCACCTAAAACGGTACCCTGAACAAAACAATAATGAGCCCATAGATGATGGAAAACGCCTGCCTCATGCACCATAACGAGACAGCAGCCAGACTCCGACACCGTGTTTTCTCACGGTTGTCGCCTCTGATGGGCGCTCTGTTGATGGCCGTCACCGTACTGAGTGGCTGTTCCGATACGTGGAACGATCCCCACGCACCAGAACCTGAAGACAAGGTCACCTACTACGCCAGTTATTCCAATCAACCCCGCCATCTGGATCCGGTTCGCGCCTACAGCGCCGAGGAAGGACTCTTTCTAGAACAGATTTACGAACCGCCGCTGCAATACCACTTTTTGAAACGGCCTTATGAACTGATCACTGCCACCGCCAGCGAAATGCCTACGGTGACCTACCTGGATGAGAATCGTCAGCCGCTTGGCAGTAATGCCGAATCGCCAGCCTACAGTGTCTTTACCGTCAAGATTCAGTCGGGTATCCGCTATCAACCCCATCCGGCACTGGCGAAAGCTGGCGGCCATGCGCTGTATTTCTTTGAACATGCCAATGAATCGGCAGAATACGGCTCCCTCAATGATTTTGCCGAAACCGGCAGCCGTGAACTGCTTGCAGACGATTATATTTATGCGATTAAACGGATCGGCGATCCCGCGAACAAATCACCGTTGATTGGTTTTATGGCGGATTATATCGTCGGTCTGAAAGACTTCACGAAAACAATTGCAGAAGAGAGAAAGGCAGAAAATATCCCGTTATGGCTCGATCTTCGCCAGCACGACATGAGTGGCCTGAAAAAGATCGATGACCACACATTCGCGATCACCATCAATGGCAAATACCCGCAATTCCGTTACTGGCTGGCAACACGCTTCTTCTCCCCGCTTCCCTGGGAAGCCGATCGCTTCTATCACAACCCCGGCTTCAAGGAACGCAACCTGACCCTGGACTGGCACCCCATCGGCACCGGCCCCTTCATGATGGCGGAGAATGATCCCAACCGAAAGATCGTGCTGGTTCGTAACCCCAATTTCCGTGAAGAACTTTATCCAGACGAAGGCGCACCTGGCGACGAACAAAAGGGATTACTGGCTGATGCCGGCCAAGCTCTTCCGATGATTGATCAGGCCATTTTCGTCAATGAGAAAGCTTCCATTCCCCAGTGGAAGAAATTCCTGCAGGGCTATTACGACCGCTCCGGCGACGAAAGCAGCAACATCAACTCCGCCACCTTTGACCAGGCCTTTAACACCGGCCCGGATGGCATGTCGCTGTCAGAAGAGCTGCTGAGTCATGGCGTCAGAGTCGATGAAGAGATCCGTCCCTCACTCTATTACACCGGTTTCAACATGCTGGATCCGGTGGTCGGCGGCTACAGCGAAAAACAACGCAAGCTGCGCCGCGCCATTTCCATCGCCTGGGATGATCAGGAATTTATCGATATTTTCTACAACGGACTGGGGCAGCAGGCTCAGAGCCCGATTCCTCCCGGACTGTTTGGCGCAAAGGAAGGCCGCGAAGGCATCAACCCCTTAATCTTTGACTGGGATGAACAGCGTAACCGCCCCGTCCGGAAATCCATCGAATACGCGAAAAAACTACTGGCCGAAGCTGGCTACCCCGGCGGCCGGGATGCAGTGACTGGCAAACCGCTGGTACTGTATCTGGATACCGCCGGAAGCGATTCCGGCCCCGGTGCCGACTGGATGCGCAAACAGCTCGACAAACTGGGTATCCAGCTCGAATTCCGCCCCACCGATTACACCCGCTTCAAGGAAAAGATGCGTCAGGGCAACACCCAGATCTTCCGCTGGGGCTGGCTGGCAGACTACCCTGACCCGGAAAACTTCCTGTTCATGCTCGATAGTCATCAGGGCGCACAGAAGTGTAAATGCGACGGGGTCAACACCGCGAATTACGATAATCCGGAATACGACCGGCTCTTCGATCAAATGAAAACAATGGACAATGGCCCCGAACGTGCTGGCATTATCGACAAAATGGTCGACATCGTGCGGAGGGATAACCCATGGATCATGGGTTTCCACGTCAAGGATTACTACCTCAGCAACGCCTGGGTGCACAACACCAAGCGACACGGTATCAGCCTGGGTACGCTCAAGTATGTGCGCGTGGAACCGGCACTTCGTGAAGAAAAACAACTGGGCTGGAACCGCCCGATCCTGATTCCGCTGCTGATTACCCTGGGCATTGTCATTGCGCTGGTGATCCCGGCAGTTCGCGCCTACCGCCGCCGCCAGCACAGTACCGTTGTCGGAGGTCGCCCGGAATGAGCCTTACATACCCACGGCTGCCCGGATGCAGCCTCTGGAGTGAATGAACATGTTTGCCTATCTGATCCGCCGCGTGCTTTACGCCATCCCGATCCTGATCGGCGTCAACCTGCTGACCTTTGCGCTGTTCTTTATCGTCAACACGCCACAGGATATGGCCCGTGCACACCTGGGCGAAAAGTACGTGACGCAGGAAGCCATCGACCGCTGGGTGGCCGAAAAGGGCTATGACAAACCGCTATTCATCAATAGCGAAAACAATGGAATATTAACGCTAACGGACACGATCTTCTTCGAAAAATCTCTAAAACTCTTTGTATTTGATTTTGGCCAGTCCGATCAGGGGCGAGATATCAGTACCGATGTACTCGACCGTATGTGGCCAAGCCTGGCGCTGGCAGTACCCACCTTTATCGTGGGTATCTGGGTGAATATCTGCATCGCGCTACTGGTGCTGATGTTCCGAGGCACGATACTCGATCGCTTTGCCGTGATGGTATTCGTGGCACTGATGTCGGTCTCCTACCTGTTCTATATCATTGCCGGCCAATACCTGTTTGCCGGACTCTGGCGACTGGTGCCGGTTTCCGGCTTCAATCCCGGGGTGGATGCCTGGCGATTCCTGGTACTGCCGGTGATTATCGGAGTGCTCGCCGGTCTCGGTGCCGGCGCACGCTGGTACCGCACCTTGTTCATAGAAGCTTCAGGACAGGATTACGTGAAGACGGCGCGGGCCAAAGGTGCCAGTGAGATTCGTGTACTGTTCCGCCACATCCTCCCCAACGCCCTGCTGCCCATTTTGACCGGTGTCGTGGTGGTGATACCGCTGCTCTTTATGGGCAGCCTGATCATGGAATCCTTCTTCGGTATTCCCGGGCTGGGCAGTTACATGCTGACTGCCATCCAGGCCCAGGACTTCGCCATTGTCCGTGCCATGGTCTTCGTCGGATCCGTGCTCTACATCATCGGCCTGATCCTCACCGACATTTCCTACACCTGGGCCGACCCCAGGGTTCGCCTGAATTGACGAGGATAACGCCATGAAACCGGTACTACTCTGGAGCGATACCCTGGTCTACCTGATGGTGGCGGCGCTGGTCAGTTTTGTCTTTTCCATCCGTCGTAACCCGGAAACCTGTGCCCGCTGGCGCGAGGTGTTTGCCACCCGGCTCGGCATGGTGACCTTTGTTATCATCATGGGCTATGTCAGCGTTGCGCTTTTGGACTCCCTGCATTTCCGCAAGGCCCTGCCACCTACGGAAGGACACACCAACCAGCAGGTGTTCTACAGCAACCAGGTCTACAGCGTGCTCGACCTGATGCTGGGGGAAATGGGCGAGAATCACGAAAGAACCTACTCTGCCCCCTTTGCCCTGAAATCCTTCGTCAAGGAGAACCGGCATACTGACGATGGCGGCATGGCGAGAGATTACCCGGACCTGAAGTATGCCGGCAGCCACCTGGCGACAGCGGATGATCAGGCTGGCGATATTGCCATGAACAGCCTGACAGCCCTGGGCAAAGGATTCGTTATCAGCGCCATACTGATCGTCCTGCATCTGGCTTGGCGACGTAGAAAAACAACAGCCAATGGTAGTGATTTACCCTGGAAAAGCGCCTATATCACACTAACCGTCACGATATGCTTATTAGCCTGGCTGATTGACCTGGGCAACCTCTACCATGTGCTGGGCACAGATCAGGCCGGTAATGACACCCTCTACAAAACCCTGAAAAGCATCCGCACCGGCATCCTGATAGGCACGCTGGCCACCGTAATCATGATGCCTATTGCGATTGTGTTCGGTATCTCCGCCGGCTACTTCAAGGGCTGGGTGGATGATGTCATCCAGTATCTCTACACCACGCTGAGCTCAATTCCCGGCATTCTCCTGATCGCAGCTTCCGTGTTGCTCTTCCAGGTCTTCATTGACAATAACCCCGACTTCTTTGAAGTGGGACTTGAGAAAGCAGACGCCAAGTTCCTTGGCCTCTGCTTCATTCTCGGTGTCACCAGCTGGGCAGGCCTCTGCCGGATGCTACGTGCGGAAACCCTGAAAATCAGTCAGCTGGAATATGTTCAGGCAGCCCATGCATTCGGAGTCAGCCATTGGCGCATTCTGATGCGTCATATTTTGCCCAACGTTATGCCGATCATCATGATCACATTTGTGCTCGATTTCAGTGGATTGGTTCTGGCTGAAGCGGTGCTGTCTTACATCGGTGTTGGCATTGATCCGGCGATGGCCAGCTGGGGCAACATGATCAATATGGCCCGCACCGAACTCTCCCGGGATCCGGTCGTGTGGTGGAACCTGATCGCCGCACTGCTGTTTATGTTCACGCTGGTACTGGCCACCAACCTGTTCTCCGACCTGGTGAATGACGCCTTTAATCCAAAGGCTCAGCTGGAGGGCAGTGCATGACCGGCAACACAGGACAATCTGTGGATAACCACAAGCAACCCGCTCTGGCAAGGGATTCAGAACAACCTGTGGATAATCAAAATACCCCGCAGACACCCCGACTTTCCGTCCACAACCTGAGTGTACAGCTCACGGGAAATGGCCAAACCGGCATTCTGGACAACGTCAGTTTTGACCTCAACGCGGGTGAAATTTATGCCCTGGTTGGCGAGTCGGGCAGCGGCAAATCGGTGACCGCCACCGCGATTCTTCGCCTGCTGCCAGATGCTCTGACCATCGCCGCTGGCGAAGTTTTACTGGAAGGTGAAAACCTGTTTGCCCTCACCGAGCAATCCATGACATCCGTGCGCGGCGCGCGGATCGCCATGATCTTTCAGGATCCCATGAGCGCCCTCAATCCGGTTCAGCGCATCGGTGATCAGATTGCTGAAACGCTGCGCCTTCATGCCAGGGATAATGAGCAAAACATCCGGAATCGTGTTGTCGAACTTTTGACGGAAACCGGTATTCCCGACCCGAAACGACGGATTGACTGGTATCCCCACCAGCTCTCCGGCGGCCAGCAACAGCGCGTGATGATCGCCATGGCACTGGCCTGTGAACCGGACATCCTGCTGGCCGACGAGCCAACCACAGCACTCGATGTCACTATCCAGAAACAAATACTTGCCCTGGTGGCCGAACTCACCCTGAAACGTCGCCTGGCCGTCCTGCTGATTACTCATGACATGGGCGTCGTAAGGACAACGGCGGATCGTGTCGGGGTCATGTACCAGGGACAGATCATCGAAGAAGCAACCTGTGAAGACTTCTTCCATCATCCAAAGGAAGCCTACAGCCGTCGACTGATTGACAGCCTACCGGATATGTCCGCCTACCGCCCAGAGGAGCATGAGACGCCACTGCTCACTGTGCAAGACCTGAAAGTCCATTTCCCGATCCGCAAAGGCATCCTGCAACGGGTGCACGACCACACCCGTGCCGTTGACGGTATCAGCCTGGATATTCGTCGCGGCGAGACCCTGGCGCTTGTGGGAGAGTCCGGCAGCGGCAAGAGCACTACCGGGCGGGCCATCCTGAACATGGACCGCGCGACTGCCGGCGTTATCCATTTTGACGGCCAGGACATCACCAATCTCCCGCGCCGTGCCATGCTGCCCCTCAGGAAACGGATTCAGGTGATCTTCCAGAGCCCTTATGCGTCCATGAACCCCCGAATGACGGTTGGTGCCATTATCGAGGAAGGCATGATGTCCCTTCTGCCTGAGATGAACAAATCACAACGCCAGGCCCGTATCGAAGCCCTGCTGAAGCAGGTTCAGCTGGAGCCGGAGCACCGGCTACGCTATCCACACGAATTCTCCGGCGGTCAGCGTCAACGTATTGCCATTGCCCGTGCTCTCGCTGTTGAACCTGACCTGATTATCTGCGATGAGCCCACCAGCGCGCTGGATGTGTCCATTCGCGCAGAAGTCCTGGAACTATTGCAGACACTCCAACATAACCTGGGCGTCTCCTACCTGTTCATCACCCACGACCTGTCCATCATCCCCCAGCTGGCGCATCGGGTGGCAGTCATGAAAGATGGTGTGATTGTGGAGCAGGGAAAAACGGAACAGATCATCACTCGTCCTCAACACCCTTACACACAAGCCCTGCTGGCGTCATCGCCAGTCATGGCAGCGGCAGATGGCTAGTACAGTGGTGCATCACCAGGGCAGGACGTCACCGGACCAGTCAAAGAATTGACCTGTATCGTCTGCCGTCAGCCCCGTCAATACACTGACAATGCGTTGCGCAGACAATTCCGGCGTGTACAGTTTGTCAGCAGGGGTATTAGCCGTGAAGGGACGGGACAGGTTCGAGACTGTCGTCCCCGGATGTATCGCCACCACGGCGGCTTGTTTGTGCGTTCTGCCAATTTCGATAGCTGCGGTCCTGACCAACATATTCAGTGCCGCTTTCGAAGCCCGATAGCCATACCAGCCACCCAAACGATTATCCCCAATACTCCCTACTTTGGCACTGAGTGATGCAAACACGGCGGGTGTATTTTTGGGCATTAAGCTTGAAAAATACTTCAGCAGTAATCCGGGAATGATCGTGTTGATTGCAAAGTAACGCGTCAGGGAATCTGTCGAAATATCCTGCAGTCGTTTTTCTGGTTGCAGATGATTGCCATGCAAAATGCCAATTGCATTGATTATCAGATCATAGGAGTGCCCCTGCGTTTTCATCGTGTTCGCGACAAAACTCAATGATTCTTCACTGTAGTCAGACTCAATCAGTGTTTGGATACTATCACTCTCAAACGCAAGGGCATCCCTGACAACACCGGTCACCGCATAGTCACTCGAAAGGGTATCCGCGAGGGCGCGACCAAGGCCTCCGTTGACACCAAAGATCAGTGCCTGCCTTTCTCTCATGACGTCCTCCTCCCGGAAAGTGTTTGTTGTCCCTGAAGCCGTATACAAGTCCAAACCTCAGTATGACCAATACTGATTACTGTCGGGTTACATCGGGTCTGTATGAACGACTAGTTCACGATAACCGGATAATGGACAATGCTCTCTTGTCACCCTTACATCTGTCATTGGCATCAATGCAACCTCCGCCGTCGTATGCACAATAGCGCCGGGTTTCAGATGCCCGCCAACGACGTGTCCTTTTTGGTCTGAGAGGCTGATATGAATATGACTGCCGTCACTCGTCAGCACACCTACCAGGGATACAATTTAAAACGATCCTTCCAATGGCGTGACATCCCATCCTGCTGATCAGCAAAACGAATCATCGCCTTGGACAAGCTACCGACACAGGTAATGATCGCTGCAGATCGGATATTGTTCCGCGCAATAAACTGCTCCATCCCAAGAAACAAATCATCTCCCGGCGTAAGACGGAAAAGCAAGCAAGATGCCATTGTCCACTCCTGAGTCCACTGTATCGCATATTTTTTAGCATAGTGTGACAACACATCATTGGCCTTACATCCCCATGAACAGTCATGCATAATGCAAGAAAGACGCCGCAATGCATTACAACAATAACGATGCTGAAACGAACTTAGTGACATGTTACCCATACAACAAGCCAGCCTCTTTTTCTGTCTGTCACTGACTCTGCTGAACCTGATTCTGGTGACAGCTTCTGGTAGACGTGAACCCGTCACACATTGCTTCGCATTGTTGCAACTGTGCCTGATCGCTTACCTGATTCAGCCATTAACCCTACAACTTGAGGCAGGATTTCTGGTTGACTGGGTGGTGGCCCTTGGAAGGAATGCACTTCCCTGTATTTTCTGGCTCGTATGCCTACTAGCGTTCAATGACGAATTCAGGTTAAACCGTCGTGTATTATTAACAGCGTCAGTTGTCGCCTTATTTGGTCCGATGCTGAAACTGGTTTTTCATATCGTCGGTTATCAGCCTTCACTATGGATCAACTTCTTCAGCCATTGGATACCGCAATCCATTGAGTTTTTACTGATAGGTCACGCACTGATAACGATTGGCCGTTACTTGCGTGAAGACTTAATACAAAACCGTCGTCGTTTGCGAGGATGGCTACTTGGCTGCACAGGATTTTACATAGCATCCGTCGTATTAATGGAACAACTTATCGGATTGAACGACAATATACGTATAATGAACAGCATTATGCTGGCTGCTTTCCTTCTGATTTTTAACGCACTGTTACTCCGTTTTAAAACCGATCTTCTCTATCCTGCACGCCGACAAAAACAGGAAATTATATTTACCTATAACAACAATACGGCAATTGACGTCAATAAATCAGAAAAGCCTGCTTCTGCTGACCCCATTGAAGACACAACATTTAGTCGACTACAGTCGTTAATGGAAACCGAGTTCATTTACCGGGAAGACAGCCTGACGATTGGGGAACTGGCCGGTCGACTGAACATGCAGGAATACCGTCTTCGATCGCTGATTAACCGCCAGCTCGGTTATCGAAATTTCAACGATTACCTGAATCATTTCCGCATTCGTGAAATCCGGGAACGACTATCAGACCCCAATCAGAAGGAGATCCCCATCCTGACCATTGCCCTGGAAGCAGGATTCCACTCCCTGAGCGCCTTTAACCGCGCCTTCAAGAATCGCATGGGCATCACGCCCAGTCAGTACTGCGAGGAACGGCAACGGCTGCCTGAAAAGCCCGCCCCAACACCACTGACCGATTCTGAAACCACTGACTGATTTCCAAAAAACAACGACTTTCTGGCGTTTTACATAAAATCAGTCATTGGTTGACTGATTTACTCTCCAGGATGAGGCGTTTTGCGGTAATGAAATCACTCACTCTGCTCATCGCCAATAAATGCCATCTGCGCACCCAATCCTCTGCATGAAACCCAAAATGCCAACACACTGATGAGTGAAACACACAGTAAATCCATTAACTGGGAAAATAGCAGTGAGCCAAGACTGACTCATTTCTGAACTAATGCATATTCTGGTTTACTTGAACACCGATTCTGGTCTACTTGAACACCCCCGTCACCTTACGTATTGGCGAGCCTGATTTTT